>DASWRT010000394.1:0-7686 GCA_036403035.1 Allostellaceae bacterium
CCGCGCTGTTCTACGGGCACCAGAACGGCGCCTGGAAGTTCTGCAGCGCCGGCGCCGTGCCGAGCCGGGAGAGCTGAGGCGACGCGGGCCGGGCGGATGGGCGGACGAGACGTTCCTCCGCCCGTCCGTCCGGCCCGCAGCAAACCCCGCTTGTCGACGACGGTTCGGCGGGATCGGGAGGAGTTCTCAGTAATCGCAGTAAGTTGTCGAAATGATTGTTCTTCGTCTCCGACGATCGTCTCCCGGATCTTCAGAGGGAATCGGCGGATCGTCCCGATTCCGGAGATGATTGCTTTCGTTTTTGGACCGACAAGAGGAACGCCGCCGATGGAATGAGCGGCGCGCCCGGCTGTTTGCCCGACAGAACTTCGCAGGAGCGGACCGGCCGGACGGGTGGCCGAACGGAGGTGGGCATGCGTCGCCGCATTTCAGCGATCGTCGGGACATGGCGGCCGGCGGCGGTTGCCGCTTCCGGCATCATCGTCGCCGCAGTCGTCGGCGGCTCGGCGGCATCGGCCGCCGAGCCGCCCTGCCGCAGCGAGATCGGAGACGTGCAGCGGCAGGTCGCCGAGGCGCAGGTTCCGGCCGCCAAGGAGGCGCAGATCCGCGCCCTGCTGGAGCAGGTCGACCGCGCCTGCAAGGAGAACGACGAGGTGGTCGCGTCGGCCGGGCTCGATCAGGTCCGTGCGATCCTCAAGGAACAGCGGAAACCGAGCTGAAGAGGCGCGAGCAGGATGTCCGAGAAGGATCTCGACAAGCAGAACAAGAAGGCGCCGTACCTCAATCCGGACAGGTCACCGATGCGGACCGGCAACCCGCAGCTCGATCCGGAGGGCAGGGACGACGCCGCGAAGCCCCCGCCCGACCGCCCGCACGCGCCGCCGACCGGGCCGCGCAAGGGGTAGGATTGACCGCTCTCCGACCAGCCCGCGGCATCGGTCTCAGCTTGCGGCTCCCGGCTTTTCGTAGACGAGCATGCCGAAGCCGGGTTTCTTGCCCGGCCCGTCGGCGCGATAGCCGACCTTCTCAAGGATCTTCCAGGACGTGCGGTTTTCCGGGCGGCATTCGGCATAGATGCGGCGCTTCGGCATGATGCGCCCGGCCATGCGCGTCAGCGCCGCAGCGGCTTCGGTGCCGTAGCCGCTGCCGTGGTGGGCGGCGCCGACCCATTGCCCGAGTTCCGCGTCGTCGTCGCCGTGCAGGAACACGCACGAGATGCCGACGAGCGCGTCATCGGACCGCCGCCACATGCCGAGAAAGAAGGTGTTGCCGCTCTCGTTGCGGCGGATCAGCGCTTCCGCGTCCTCGACCGAGAAAGGCGGATGCAGGAACGAGATCACGGTGGTGATCGCCGGATGGTCGGTGACGATGCGGACGGCTTCGGCATCCTCCGGCCGCAGCGGCTTCAGGACGAGATTTTCGGAGATCTCGGCCATATCCGAAACGAGCGGCCTGCCCATCGATGTCTCCCCGGAAGGTGGTTCGGCGCGCCGACGGAGATCTCCCGCCGCTGCGCGCCGGTGGCCGGTCGTGATCAATCCGCCGGCACCAGTGCCGGCGCCGGTATCGGACCTTCATAGAGCATCAGGATACGGCCCGGCCGCCTCCCCGGAGCGCCCGTGGACCGATAGCCGGCCTTTTCGAGGGCCTTCCACGAGGCGCGATTCTCCGGATTGCATTCGGCGACGATGCGGCGGCCCGGAAAGGAGCGCGCGACCATGCGGCCGAGCGCGGCTGCCGCCTCCGTCCCGTAGCCGTTGCTGTGGAAGGCCGTACCGACCCATTGGGCGAGCCTGGCCTCATCGTCGCCTTCCAGGAACACGCACGAAATGCCCACGAGGGCATTGTCGGACCGCCGCCACATGCCAAGAAAAAGCGCCTGGCCGCTGTCGTTCTGTCGGATCAGTGCCCGTGCATCCTCGACGGTGAACGGCGGGCGCAGGATCGCGATGACGGTGGTGATCGCCGGATGATCGGTGATGGCTCGGACGGCCTCGGCATCCTCCGGCCGTAAAGCTTTCAGGACGAGGCTCTCGGACGTCTCGGTCAAATCGCAAGTCAGGGTATCTGCCATGGAACAATTCCTTCCAGACGATATCCGGCCGATTGGGCACGTGCACTCAATTGGGGTGCGAAATTCGAGTGCCTCAATTATAATCACTGATCTCGATGAGTATGGCCAGACCCATCGTTCGGCCATTCCGGGGCGCGATAAACCGCGCGAGCAGGGTGACCTTCGGAGGTGCTGCCTTGCTACTACGCAGTGCTTCGGGCTTCGCCGGCGACGCGCTGGAGCGCGCGGAAAAGGCCAAGGGAGAGGAGTGCGGCGGCGAACATCGAGGCTGCGACGACGATCGGCGCCGCCGAACTGCCCGTCACGTCGCGCGCCCAGCCGGCGGCCGGATTCAGGAGCGCGACTCCGGCGTAATAGCAGGTGTAGTAGACACCCATGCCGGCTGCCCGATTCTCCGGGCGCAACACCTCGGTAGGAAGCTTCAGGATCAGCCCGGGCGGCGGCGCGATCAGGATGCCGATCAAAGCGAAGGCGGTGAGCGGCGCCGCGCCGCCCGCCGGAACGGCGAGCACCGCAAGCGTCAGCGCGATGAAGCAGACGCCCATCACGGCATCGGGGCGGCCGATCCGCTCGGCCAGATACCCCGCCAACGGCAGCGCCGGGACGCTCACCCACATGACGAGGCTCACCATCGCGCCCGCCGCGGCGACCGTATATCCCTGCGCGACAAGGTGACTGGGGCCGAAATTGAGGAGAAGGCCGAAGCCGAGATTGAAGAAGCTCCAGGTCATCCCGGATACCGCCGCGAGCTGCCACTCCGCGCGCGAAAGGCGAACCTGCCAGGAGGGCGCAGCCTGCCGCACGCCACCGGGCGCCCGGTAGACCGCCGCGACAAGCAGGAACGCAAGGGCGCACATCGCCGTCACCGCATTCAGCGCCGTCTCGACGGAGCTTCTCTCGGCGAGCGCTCCGAGGGTGACGAGCGCGAGTCCGCTGCCGATCGGCGCTGAGCTGAGGAAGAACGCCATCGCCCTCACGATCTCGCGGCCGACGAACCAGTCCGCCATCATCTTGGTCAGCAGGATGTTGAGAGGGACGGCCCCGATTCCGGCGATGATCCGTCCGGCAAGGGCGGAGGGATACGTGTCGCTCGACGCGACGCAGAATCCGCCCGCGGCCATCAGCGCGAGCCCGCAGAGCGCGATCCGCTTGTCGCCGAAACGTTGGCCGAGAATGCCGCTCGGCAGCGCCAGCAGGACGCCCGGCAGCATGAACAGGCCGACGAGCGTGCCCATCTCGGTGAAACCGAGCCCCATCCGCTTGACGAGCACCGGGCCGACCGTGGCGACGGACTGGAAGCTGAACGAAATCGTCGTCCGCGCGAGGAAGAGGACGAAGAGAATCAGCCAGCGGCTGCGGCCCGCTTCCACGCGAAGATCCGACGGCGGCCGATCCGAAGCCATAGGCGCTGCCCCTCGCTCATTCCGGTGTTGCCGCGGTGCACAGCGTACCGCCGGACGGCCGAACAACCAAGCATGGTACGTTGCCGTCCGCGCCTGCCGGCCGGGGCGTTCCGTTTCGATTGACTTTGCGGCGCCGCTCTGCTGAATGGCGCGGAATTTCCGTACCGCAGGTCGCCCGCAGAGTTGCCGCCATGAACGCCCGCCTCTCGTCGTTGCTCGCCGGCGCCGCGGTGGCCGGTGCCGTCGCCTTCGCCTGGATCTCCGCGCCGGGTCCCGGCCGCGCGGACGAGCCGAAACAGCTCAACGTCTACAACTGGTCCGACTACATCGCCGAGGACACGGTTCCGGCCTTCGAGAAGGAGACCGGGATCAAGGTCACCTACGACGTCTACGACAGCAACGAGACGCTGGAAGCGAAGCTGCTGTCGGGGCGCACCGGATACGACGTCGTCGTGCCGTCGGCGATGCCGTTCATGGCGCGCGAGATCAAGGCGAAGGCGTTCCGTCCGATCGACAAGAGCAAGCTGCCGAACTACGGCAATCTCGACCCGATGATCCTGGAGAAGGTCGCCGCGGCCGATCCGGGCAACCAGTACGGCGTGCCGTACCTGTGGGGGACGACCGGGCTCGGCTACAACGTCGCGAAGGTCAAGGCGGCGCTCGGCGCGGACGCGAAGGTCGACAGCCTCGCCGTCCTGTTCGATCCGGAAAACGCGAAGAAGCTCGCCGGCTGCGGCATCTCCGTGCTCGACACGGCGCAGGAGCTGTTCCCGGCGGCGCTCGCCTATCTCGGCGCCGATCCGCTGAGCCGCGACCCGAAGGACATCGAGCGCGGCGCCGCGGTCGTCGCCAAGATCCGCCCGTACATCCGCAAGTTTCATTCCTCGCAGTACATCAACGATCTCGCCAACGGCGACATCTGCCTCGCCTTCGGCTACTCGGGCGACGTGATCCAGGCGCGCAGCCGCGCCGCCGACGCCAAGAACGGCATCGAGATCGGCTATGCGATCCCCAGGGAGGGCGCGATGCTGTGGGTCGACATGATGGCGATCCCGGCCGACGCGCCGCACCCGGAGAACGCGCTCGCCTTCATCAACGACATCCTGAAGCCGCAGACGATCGCGGCGATCAGCGACACCGTCGGCTACCCGAACCCGAACAAGCCGGCGACCGCCCTGGTGAAGCCGGAGATCCGCGACGATGCCGAGATCTATCCGCCGGAAGCGGTCCGCGCGAAGCTGTTCTTCGACCAGCCGGTCGACCCGAGTTTCGAGCGGCTGCGCACGCGCGCCTGGACGCGCGTGAAGTCCGGCACCTAGCCCAGGTATTCCCCCGCATATGATCCGCGACACCTTGGTGGCGGCGCGCAACGCGGCTCCCGCATCGGCGGCGGCGACGGCCACCGGCGCCACCATCGGCGGCGCGCAGCAGCGGCCATGGCTCGATCCGGCGGCGCAGCCCTATGTCCGCATCGAGGGCGTCACCAAACGCTTCGGCCCGGCAACGGCGGTCGACGACGTCTCGCTCTCGATCTATCGCGGCGAGTTCTTCGCGCTGCTCGGACCGTCCGGCTGCGGCAAGACCACGCTGTTGCGCATGCTCGCCGGGTTCGAGACGCCGGACGAGGGACGCATCCTGATCGACGGCGCCGACATGGCCGCCGTGCCGCCGTACGAGCGGCCGGTCAACATGATGTTCCAGTCCTATGCGCTGTTCCCGCACATGACCGTCGAGGGCAACGTCGCCTACGGGCTGAAGCAGGAGGGGCTGCCGCGCGCCGAGATCCGCGACCGCGTCGCCGCAACGCTCGACCTTGTCGAGATGGGGACGTTCGCCGGGCGCAAGCCGCACCAGCTCTCGGGCGGACAGCGGCAGCGCGTGGCGCTCGCCCGCGCCCTCGTCAAGCAGCCGAAGCTGCTGCTGCTCGACGAGCCCCTGGCGGCGCTCGACCGCAAGCTGCGCGAGCGCACGCAGTTCGAGCTGGTCCGCATCCAGGAGCGCGTCGGCATCACCTTCGTCGTCGTGACGCACGACCAGGAGGAGGCGATGACGATGGCCTCCCGGCTTGCGGTGATGGAGAAGGGGCGGGTGCGCCAGCTCGGCACGCCCGCCGAGGTCTACGAGACACCGTCCTCGCGCTTCGTCGCCGACTTCATCGGCTCGGTGAATCTGTTCGTGGGCCGTGTCGCCGCGGCGCAGCCGGGCGCCGGCGGTGGGGAACTCGTAGAGGTTGCGGTTCCCGATCTCGGCGACACGCGGGTCGCGGTCGTCGCCGACAAGGGCGTGGCGTTAGGCGCCGAGGTCGCGGTCGCGGTGCGGCCGGAGAAAATCGCGCTTGCGCCGGCCGGGGGCGGCACGGCAGGGCAGGGCGGTCTCAACCGGCTTGCCGGCACGGTCAGCGAGATCGGCTATCTCGGCCAGATCTCGATCGTCCATGTCGAGCTGCCGAACGGGACCGTGCTGCGGGCGAGCGTCGCCAACGCGCACCGCATATCGGAGCCGCCTTTCGCGCGCGGCGACGCTGTCGTGCTCTCCTTCGCGCCGGAATCGGCAGTCCTGTTGACCGAATGAGCGCCGTCGCAGCCGCCAACGCCGCCGCGCCCGCGAAGACGAAGAAGGCGGGCGCGGGCGGGCGCCCGTTCGTCGTCGGCGTGCCCTTCGCGTGGCTCGCCGTGCTGTTCCTGCTGCCGTTCCTGATCGTCGCGGCGATCAGCATCGCCGAGACCACGGTCGGCATCCCGCCCTTCACGCCGCCGGTCAGCATCGACGCGCAGGGCGTGCATTTCGATGCGACGCTGGGCAACTACGCCCTCGTCGCTGGCGACAGCCTCTACTGGCGCGCCTATGTGCACTCGCTCTCCTACGCCGCGCTCGCGACGCTGTGCTGCCTACTGGTGGGTTATCCGATGGCCTATGCCATCGCGTCGGCGCCGCAACGCTGGCGCAACCCGCTGCTGCTGCTGGTGATCCTGCCGTTCTGGACGAGCTTCCTGATCCGCGTCTATGCGTGGATGGGGCTGCTGAGCCCGAATGGGCTCATCAACCATGCGCTCATCTCGCTCGGCGTCATCGGCGAGCCGCTGCCGCTGATCAACAACCTGTTCTCGGTCGAACTGGGCCTCGTCTACTCGTACCTGCCGTTCATGGTGCTGCCGCTCTACTCGACGCTGGAGAAGCTCGACCCGGCGCTGCTGGAGGCGGCGGCGGATCTCGGCGCGCGGCCGTGGCGGAGCTTCCTGACGGTGACGCTGCCGCTGTCGCTGCCGGGCATCGTCGCCGGCTCGCTGCTCGTCTTCATCCCGGCGGTCGGCGAGTTCGTGATCCCCGACCTGCTCGGCGGGCCGGACACGCTGATGATCGGCAAGGTGCTGTGGGACGAGTTCTTCACCAACCGCGACTGGCCGGTCGCCTCGTCGATCGCGGTGGCGATGCTCGTGATCCTCGCCGTGCCGATCGCGGTCGGCAGGCGGCTGCTGCGCGGGGAGACGGCGTCGTGACGGGCACGGGCCGCCGCCGCTTCCCGCTCGGCCTGTTCCTGGCGCTCGCCTTCGGCTACGCCTTCCTCTACGGGCCGATCGCGGCGCTGATCGTCTATTCCTTCAACGCCTCGCGGCTGGTCACGGTCTGGGCGGGTTTCTCGACGCACTGGTACGCCGAGCTGCTGCGAAACGACGCGATCCGCGCCGCGACGGCGACCAGCCTCCAGGTCGCGGTGTCGTCGGCGACGCTGGCGACGGTGCTCGGCACGCTCGCCGGCTATGCGCTGACCCGCTACCGGCGCTTTCCTGGCCGCGGACTGTTCGGGTTCCTGGTGACGGCGCCGCTGGTGATGCCGGAGGTGATCACCAGCCTGTCGCTGCTGCTGCTCTTCGTCGCCGCGGGGCAGGCGATCGGCTGGCCGCAGGAGCGCGGCGTGCTGACGATCGTGCTGGCGCACGCGACGATCGGGCTCGCCTTCGTCACGATCATCGTGCAGGCGCGCCTCGCCTCGTTCGACCGCAGCCTGGAGGAGGCGGCGCTCGATCTCGGCGCGCGGCCGTGGAAGGTGTTCGTGACGGTGACGCTGCCGCTGATCGCGCCGGCGCTGATCACCGGATGGCTGCTCGCCTTCACGATCTCGCTGGACGACCTCGTCGTCGCGAGCTTCGTCTCCGGCCCCTCGGCGACGACGCTGCCGATGGTGATCTTCTCCAGCGTCCGCCTCGGCGT
>DASWRT010000395.1:0-7355 GCA_036403035.1 Allostellaceae bacterium
CTCGCGCAAGCAGAGCTTGCGCTGACGGCGGCAGGCGAAGCGGAGCTTCGCTGAGAGCCGTGCTCCTACCCCGGCGGCACGACACCGCGTCGCAGACGACGACGGCCGACTGGGATAGGGTCTAACCTGCATCAGCCGCTCATGTCGTCGCAGCCGGAAGATAGACGGTAATCGTCGCGCCTTGACCCGCCGGGCTGTCCGCCGTCACGGCGCCGCCCGACTGCTGGGCGAAACCCAGGACGTGCGCAAGCCCGAGGCCGCTCCCTTCGCCGACCTCCTTCGTCGTGAAGAAGGGATCGAAGACGTACGGCATGGCGTCCGGCGCAATGCCGGTACCGGTGTCGGTCAACGCGATGACGACGAAGTCGCCGCGCAGCCCGGTCCGCCGATCCTCCAGCCCCGCGGCGTTCCGCACCGTGATGCGCAGCCGCCCGCCGTTCGGCATCGCATCCCGGGCGTTGAGGCAGATATTGAGGATCGCCAGCTCGAACTGGCCCGGATCGACCTTGACCGGCCACGGCGGGCTGCCGGATCCGTCGAGGTCCAAATCGAGTTCGATGTCGTCGCGCAGCGAGCCGCCGATCAGCTCGGACATGCCGCGCAGCCGCTCGGCGGGTGAAAATCTGTCGGGATGGAACGGCTGGCGGTGCGAGAAGACGAGAAGCTGGCGAATCAGGCTCTCGCCGCGGTGCGCGGCATGCTCGATGGCGTCGAGGTGACGGTCGCGCCGCCCGCCGTCGACAGCCATCCGCGCCAACTGGGCGTTGCCCAGGACGACCGTCAGCAGATTGTTGAAATCATGCGCGACGCCGCCGGTCAGCTGCCCGATCGCCTCCATCTTCCGCGACTGGAAAAGCTGTTCGCGTGCGGCCTCCAGCAGCCGCCGCGCCTCGTGCCGCTCGGTGATGTCGCGCGTCACCTTGGCGAAGCCGACCAGATTTCCGCTCTCGTCGCGGATCGGATCGATCACGACGTTGGCGAGGAAACGGCTGCCGTCCTTACGCACCCGCCAGCCTTCCGCCTCGTACGTGCCTTCCAGCATGGCGGTGCGGAGCGCGCGGAGGGGCATGCCGGCCGCACGGTCCTCCTCGGTGTAGAAGCAGGAGAAGTGCTTGCCGACGATCTCCGCCGCCGTATAACCCTTGAACCGCTCGGCGCCGGTATTCCAATTGGCGACGATGCCGTCGGCGTCGAGCATGAAGATCGCGTAGTCGCGGATGCCGGCGACCAGCATCCGCAACCGGCGCTCGCTCTTGCGCAGCCGCTCCTCGGCGGTCTTCCGTTCGGTGATGTCGCGGGTGATCTTGACGAACCCGGCGACCGTGCCGGCCTCGCCGTAGACCGCGTTCATGACCGCGAGCGCCCAGAAGCGGCTGCCGTCCTTGCGCACCAGCCATCCTTCGCTTTCGTAGCGGCCGCTCGCCCGGGCGGTGCGCAACGCCTCCGCAGGCAAGCCGGCGGCACGGTCCTCCGGCGTGAAGAAGCACGAGAAATGCTCGCCGACGATCTCGTCCTCGGCGTAGCCCTTGATGTCTTCCGCGCCTTTGTTCCAGCTCCTGACGATGCCGTTCGTATCAAGCATGCAGATGGCGAAATCGACGACGTCCCCGATGCGGCGGCGAAACTGCCGATCGCCCAATCCGGCCGCCGGGACCGTCTCGCCGGACGCCTCCGCCCCGCTGTCGTTTTCCGTTCTGCCGCTCACCCACATCCTCGATACGAAACGCTTTACGCCGCACCTGTTGCCGCAGAACTGACGTGTCGGCCGGGCACGAGAAATCAGTTTCGGCATAGAGTTCAACGCACCAAGGCCACCGGTGCTCCGCGGCGACCGTCGGCCGCCGTGCCGGGCGAGCGGAAACCATGGCTTCCCGCCGGCATCGGGAAGCCGATATCGTGGCGGTGGAAAGCGACACGTATGGGAGGAGAACGGACATGGCCGCCTCGCAAGGAAAAATCGCCGTCGTCACGGGTGCGGGCACCGGAATCGGCAGAAGCGTCGCCGTCGCGCTGATGCAGGAGGGATACTCGGTCGTCCTCGCGGGACGCCGCCGCGAGCCGCTGGAAGCGACTGCCGAGATGGGCAAGGCTTCCGGCGACGCCCGCGCGCTCGCCGTGCCGACCGACGTCGCGGACCCGGCATCGGTGAGGGCGCTCTTCGAGAAGACGCGGGAGACGTTCGGCCGACTCGACCTGCTGTTCAACAATGCCGGCATGGGAGCTCCCGCCGTGCCGGTCGAGGATCTCACCTTCGAACAGTGGAAGGCGGTCGTCGACGTCAACCTGACCGGCGCGTTCCTGTGCACCCAGGAGGCGGTCCGGCTGATGAAGAGCCAGACGCCGCGCGGCGGGCGCATCATCAACAACGGCTCGATCTCGGCGCACGCGCCGCGGCCGAACTCGGCGCCTTACACGGCGACCAAGCACGCGATCACCGGCCTCACCAAGTCGACTTCGCTCGACGGGCGCAAATACGACATCGCCTGCGGCCAGGTCGACATCGGCAACGCCGCGACCGAGATGACCGAGCGGATGAAGGCGGGCGTACCGCAGGCCGACGGTTCGATCGCCGTCGAGCCGCGGATGGACCCGAAGCACGTCGCGAGCGCCGTCGTCTACATGGCGAGCCTGCCGCTCGACGCGAACGTCCAGTTCCTGACGGTGATGGCGACGAAGATGCCGTTCGTCGGGCGGGGTTAGTCAGAGCACCCCGACGCCGCGCCGGCTCGACCGGCGGCCATCAATGACCTGCGTTCATCGGCCGTCGGTCCGCGCGCGTCCTCACATCACCTTGCGGCCAGCAACTCCCCGATGCTCTGCGCGGCGCGGCGGAGCGGCGGAAGATAGTCCTGCAGGGCTTCGACCGGGACGAGCGATGCGCGCACGCTCACATTGATCGCGGCCGCCGGGCCTTTCCCGCCCGGAATGCCGACGGCGATCGAGCGAAGACCGGGTTCGATCTCCTCGTCGTTCACCGCCCATCCGCGGCGGCGCGTCTCCTCCAGGGCGCGCAGGAGCGCCGGGCCGTCGGCGAGGGTGGTCGCGGTGAGACGCTCCATCCTCGTACTGTCTAGATAGCGGCGCAGTTCCGGCTCCGGCAGTGCGGCGAGCAGCACCTTGCCCATCGACGTGGCATAGGCGGGCAGCCGCGTCCCGATCGCCAGATAATCATTGACGATCCGGCGGGCCGCCGCACGGACCACGTAGACGATGTCGGTCCCGTCGAGCACCGAGACGGAACAGGATTCGCCCGTCTCGGCGGCCACCGCCTCGACGACCGGCCGCGCCGCCGTCCAGACCGGCAGCGCCGACAGATAACCATAGCCAAGACGCAGCACCCGCGGACGCAGCGAGAAGGACGATCCGTCCACGCCGACATAACCCAGCTGCGCAAGCGTCAGCAGCAATCGCCTTGTCGAGCCGCGCGTCAGCCCGACCCGCGCCGCCACCTCGCTCAGCGTCATCGACGGCCGGTCGGCGTCGAACGCCTCAAGAACCGTCAAGCCGCGGGCAAGCGCCCGGACGAAATCGGGATCCTCCTCGCCGTTCGGCAGGAGATCGATTCTTGACACGTCGTCGGTGGTCTTCATAATTGTCCGCATAACGGTCACTTGTCCGTTGTACGGACAAAATAGAGCCGTATAGAGCGACATGCAACGCTTTAGGGAGGTGAGGCCGCATGGCCCCGACGATCGATGCGCGGGCTGCTACAGCCGCCGCCGCTGCCGGCGAAATCTTCCGACCCGAGGTCGAGACCCGTCCGCCGGCGGAACAGCGGGACCGCGACCGCGCGACCTGGCGTCGCCAGATCGCGTACCTCTTCGAGAGGTCGCCGTTCTATCGCGAGAAGCTCCGCGCCGCCGGCTTCTCCGACGCGGCTTCGGTCGGCGAGCTCGACGACATCGCGCGCCTGCCTTTCACGGAGAAGGACGAGATCCGCCGCAGTCAGGCCGAGACGCCGCCGTTCGGCGCGCACCTCGCAGCGGGGCCCGAAAAGCTCGTCCGCATCTATTCGACGAGCGGTACGACCGGCGACCCGTGCTACATGCCGGTGACGGCGGCCGACCTCGCGATGTGGATCGAGATCTCGTCGCGGTCCTATTATGCCGGCGGGCTGCGGCCCGGCATGCGCGTGCTCAGCACCTACAATGCCGGCCCCTTCGTCGCGGGCGCGGCCCTCGACACGCTGACCTCGCTCGGCGTGTGCCACATCCCCGTAGGCACCGGGAACACCGCGCGCCTCGTCCGGGCGCTTCAGCTGATCCGGCCGGACGCGCTGCTCTGCACGCCGTCCTACGCCTCTTATCTCGCCGAGCATCTGCGCGAGCGGGGGATCGCCGCCGACGGGCTCGGGGTGCGGCGGATCTGCGTGGCCGGCGAGCCCGGCGGCGGCGAGCCGGAGATCCGCAACCGGCTCCAATCGGCCTACGGCGCGCGTGTCTGCGAGGCGATGGGCATCGGCGACGTGTCGATCTCGCTCTGGGGCGAGTGCGACGCGCAGCAGGGCATGCACTTCAACGGCGGCGATTACGTGCATGTCGAGCTGATCGATCCGGAGACGGGCGAGCCGGTCACGCCGACGGACGGCGCGACGGGCGAACTCGTCTACACCGCGCTCCGCCGGGAGGCGGCGCCGCTCCTTCGATTCCGCAGCCGCGACCATGTCGTGTGCCATGTCTCGCCGTGCGCCTGCGGACGCACGACGATGCGCGTGCGGTGCATCGGCCGGACGGACGATCTCCTGATCGTCCGCGGCGTCAACGTGTTCCCCTCGGCGATCCGCTCCGTCGTCGCCGGCTTCGCGCCGGCGGTGAGCGGGTCGCTGCTGGTCCGGCCGACGCGGAAAGGCGTCCGCCAGGAACCGCCGCTGCCGGTGCATGTCGAACTCGCGCCGGGCGAGACCGCGCAACCTCAATTGGCGGAAGCGATCGAGCAGGCGATCCGCGCGACCTTGATCGTCACGGCGCGGGTGACGCTCGTGCCCTACGGCACGGTGCCGCGCAGCGAATACAAGACCAAGCTGCTCGATTTCAGCGACGCCGCTGCATCCTGACTTCGTGGAGGAAACATGCCCGAAATGAAGACGCACATCGCGACGTGGGACCCGCAATCGATCACGATCCGCGGCCGCGATCTCGTCAACGAGCTGATGGGAAAACACAGCTTTACCGAGATGCTCTACTTCCTGATCTGCGACCGCATGCCCACGCCGGAGCAGACCAGGGTGCTGGACGCCTGCCTCGTCACGCTGATGGAGCATGGCTGGACGCCGACCTCGCTGATCGCGCGTCTGGCGCTCGACAGCGTGCCGAACCAGATCCAGGTCGGCATCGCGGCGGGGCTTCTCGCGATCGGCGACGTTTTCGTCGGGACGATGGAAGGCTGCGGCCGGCTGCTGCTCGACGGCGTCGCGCGCGACGACCGCGAGACCTATTGCCGCGAGGTGGTGCAGGCGCATCGGGCCGCGAGGAAGCCGATGCCGGGCTTCGGCCACCCGTTCCACAAGCCTGACGATCCCCGTCCGCCGCGACTGTTCGCGATCGCCGAGGAGAACGGTCTCTCCGGCGACTACATCGCGCTCCTGAAGCAGCTCGGCACGGAGCTGGACCGTGCGTCCGGGAAGCACCTGACGATCAACGCCACGGGCGCGATCGCGGCGCTGCTGCTCGAAATCGGCATCCCGCCCGACATCATGCGCGGAATCGCCGTGGTTTCGCGGGCCGGCGGCCTGACCGGCCACCTCGTCGAAGAGCAGCGGACCCACGCCGCGCGGGCGATCTGGCAGCTCACCGAAGAGCACATTCCTTATGAAGATCCGCCGGCGCACCAAAAGAAAAAGTAAGAACTAAAAATTTTCAGAAGGGAGGAAACGAATGCGTGTGTCGATGAGTCGAGTGGCTACTGCGGCGACTTTGGGGACGGTCATAGAGTGGTATGACTTCTTCCTGTACAACACGGCCGCCGCATTGGTGTTCAACAAGCTGTTCTTTCCGGCGGCCAATCCGACCGTCGGCACGCTGCTCGCCTTCGCCACATCAGCCACGGGGTTCGCCGCGCGCCCGCTCGGCGCCCTGGTGTGCGGCCATTTCGGCGACCGCATCGGCCGGAAGGCCATGCTTCTCGCGACGCTGCTGACGATGGGCGGCGCGACCTGCGCGATCGGCATCCTGCCGGGCTTCGACACGATCGGGCTCGCCGCGCCGATCCTGCTGGTGATCCTGCGTCTTCTCCAGGGCTTCGCCACCGGCGGCGAGTGGGGCGGCGCCGCATTGCTCACGATCGAGCACGCCGAGAAGAACAAGGGCTTTTGGGGAAGCCTCATCACCAGCGGAATCGTCGGCGGGCTCGTCCTCAGCGCGTTGGTGTTCGGCGCCTTCAGCAGCCTGCCGGAGGACGCTTTCCTGGCATGGGGCTGGCGCGTTCCGTTCCTGCTGAGCGCGGTCCTCGTGGCCATCGGGCTCTATATCCGCCTGCTGGTGAGCGAATCGCCGGAATTCAGCAGGGTCGCGGCGGGGGGCCGGACGTCCGAACGCCCGATCGTCGAGGCCTTGCGCCAGCCGCGCAGCATCCTCGTGATCTTCTTCCTGCGCGTGGCGGAGAACTTCAGCTTCTACGTGTTCTCCGCCTTCAGCCTGGCCTACGTGACGCGTGCGCTCGATCTGCCCCGCAGCCTCGCGCTGAACGCCATCATCATTGCGGCGATCGCCGAATTCATCAGCGCCCCGATCGCCGGCGTGATCGCCGATCGCGTGGGAAGCCGGCGCGTCGTCATGTTCGGCATCGCCTTCCAGGCGCTGTTCGCCTTCCCGTTCTTCTGGCTATTGCAGACCAAGTCCGCTTTCCTGGTCGTGCTGGCGGTGACGATCGGCTTCGCCGTCGCGAATGCCGCGATTTCGGGACCGAGCCCGGCCTATTTCGCGAAGTTCTTCAATACGCGCGTGCGGTTCAGCGGGATCTCGATCGGCCGCGAGGCCGCGACGATCCTCGGCGGCGGCCTTTCCCCGCTGATCTCGACGGCGCTGCTGGCCTGGGCCGGCGACACCTGGCCCGTCGCCGCCTGCATGGCCGGCACGAGCCTGCTCGGACTCGCGACGATGTTCGTCAGCCGGCAGGCGGAAACCGCCGGAGAGGCGGCGCCCCAGACGTTCGCCACGTTTCCGGCCGACGCCAGATTGCCGTGACACAGATACGGCGGCCGGTGAGCGCCAGCTCCCCGGCCGCACGCTGGAACGGTCGCCCTTAGCGGACCGGCATCGCATACATGAGGCCGCCGCGGGTCCACAGGTCGTTGAGGCCGCGCTCCAGCTTCAGCGGCGAATCCTTGCCGACGTTGCGGTCGAAGATCTCGCCGTAGT
>DASWRT010000396.1:0-14964 GCA_036403035.1 Allostellaceae bacterium
ATCCCGCAGCGCAAAACCGCCGTCCGTCTTCGCCCGCGCATCAACCATCCTTGGTGACTGAGCGACCCTGAGCTACCAAAGCGATCTCAGGCGTCAGCTCTGGGCAACGGAAGCTGCGGATGCTCAAGGAAGAAGCGGAGCATCTCCCGCGCAGCATCGGGCCCTCGTGGATCGGTGTACGAGCCCATGGCACTCCCACCCGACCACGCATGGCCGGATCCATGGATCACCCATTGTTCGAGCATCGGCCGTCCGCTCGCATCGGTGTGCAGGGTGCGGCTATAGGCATGCCCACCGGGCACCTGACCGCGCTCCGCCTTGCTCTGCAGGTTCGTAGCCCCCCTCGATTGCGCGATGACCTGATCGCCGTTGCGCGGGTGCACCGTCGCGTCGTGGTCGCCGTGAAATACAATGGTCGGGATGATCGGCCGGGATTCTCCTTCGTTCGGCACGCCGCCGCCGGAGAGGTGGAGCGGCGCCGCGCCGCCGTGCTGCATGACGGTGAGCGCCGAGTGAGAGCCGCTCGCCGCTTCATAAGCCAAGCCGGAATGCACGCCGATCGCGGCGTAGAGATCGGGATAGGTCGCCCCCATGATGACGGCCGCGGCGGCACCGGCTGAGAGCCCGGCGACATAAACGCGGTGCGGGTCGACGGAATAGTCGTGCATGACTTCGCGGGTGATGCCGGCGATCAATGAGGGCTCGCCCTCGCCGCGTTGCTGGTCGTCCGGGCTGAACCAGTTCCAGCACTTCGAAAAGTGGGCAGAACTGGGCTGGGCCGGATAGGCGACGAGGCAGGTATGCTCTTCGGCCAGCGCGTTCATCCGCGTCCCGGCGGCGAAGTCGTCAGGGGACTGGGAGCAGCCGTGCAGCATCACCAGCAACGGGAGCGCCTGCCCATCATGATAGCCGCTCGGCACGTAAAGCTTATAGGCGCGACGTCCGGCTTGGTTGCTGTAGGACCGGTCCAGAAACCTTCCACGATCCAGGGGGGCTTGCGCCGGCTCCGCGAGCCCGTCCGGTTCCAACGCGGAATCGACCGGGTTGACCTGCGCAAATATGCTCCGCAATGCATCTGCCCAAAGTGTCTGCTGGCTCAGCAATGCAGAATGGTCGTTCGACAAAGATCATCTCCATGATAAAGCGGCGTCCCGTGCCTTTCCGCTCAACGGTTTTTGCGTTGCACTCCCTATGACAACGCAGTGCGGCATATATAATTCCGCCGTTATGCTGCAGTGCAGCATTGCAAATACAACCTCCATGCAAGGATATCGTCACCGGACTCGACGACCGGCAATCTACGGGATCAGCAAAGAAATAGGTCCGTTCGCTACGGCAAAGAGGAGTTATCATGAGTTAATTTCAGGAAGGACAACTTAGTTTAATCGACAGATAGTCTTTAAGTGAGTGCACAGATTTTCTTCGGAAACAAATCACATGAGTTGCCGCTCTCAAAATGAAGGCCGACAGGTTTCTCTATGCTCGTCGCCAGCGTCCTTCACGTGCAGCATTGCCCAGCACTGCCTCGCGCAGTGATGGTTGATGTGCACCGCGGTGAGCCCGAGATAGTCGCCGATCTGCTGCTGCGTCATCGGCAGCCGGAATCCGAGCGCAACGCGGCGCGGATCATCGACGTCCGCCGCTGGCTCAGCAGGTTCCATGGCTACGTAACGGGTTGGGTGTACGGAATCCGGCACGATGCCGAGCTCATTTTAGCGCTAACATGTCACCGTCGTGCAACGGCCACGCGAGCATGGCAGGGTGTCCTCCAGACGAGAATGCGGGACGAGCCGCGTGAAGCGCCTCCCAACTTTGCTCCGGCTCCGCTACCCTGCCAAGACATGTCAAGAACGACTGGCTCCTTCAGCGGCGGAGTGCGCGCCCCCGTCACGATCAGTCGGGAAAACGGCCGCCGACGGACGCGCCGTACGACGAGCGGAGAAGCGGGATGAGCAGCGGCACAGAGGAGTCTCGACCAGTCGAGACGGGGTCTCGACCAGTGGTCGAGCATGTCAGCGGCGTCGCCTTCGCGCCGACGCTGGAACGGCTGGTGCGGGCGATCGAGACGGCAGGGATGACCATATTCGCCCGGATCGACCACGCGGCGGGCGCGCGGGAGGTCGGGATGGGGATGCCGCCGACGGTGGTGTTGCTCTACGGCAATCCGCGAGGAGGCACCCCGATCATGCTGGCGGCGCCGCAGGCCGCGCTCGACCTGCCGCTGCGGGTGCTGGTGCGCGAGGCGGCCGACGGACGCGCCCTGGTCTCGTTCCACCCGATCGTGCCGCTGCTCCGGCATGGCGGCGTCCCCGATGAGCTGGCCGCGCGGCTGGAGCCGGCGCAACGCATCCTGATCGAGGCGATCCAAGCCTGACCGGCATCGGCGGCGACGGCCTTGCCGGCGTCGTCCGATCCACGAGGTGGCGGAGGCGCGCGACGGCGCAGCGGCCCTCGCCCTGCTCGCCGATCCCAGAGTGCCGGCCGGACTGCTGATCGCCGATCAGGCGATGCCCGGCATCAGCGGCATAGAGCTGATCCGGGAGGCGCGGCATCACCGGCCGGCCGGACCTGCCGGCGCTTCTCGTCACCGGTCACGGCGAAACGGTCGGGTGCGGCGCAGGCGACAACATCGCCGTGCTGCGCAAGCCGTTCCGCTTAGCCGAACTCGCCGACCACTTGGCGAGCCTGATCGGAGCGGCCGGCGACGCCGCCGCCTACGGCGACGTCGTCCCGCTCACGACGCCGCGAACGCCGAAATGCTGACCCGATCGAGGCACCGGTGGCGGCCGGGCGGGATCGCTCGGCGAAGGCCCGCTCCCATCTCAAATGTTAGCGGTAACATCGATTGCGAAAGCGGTGCGCAACCGTCGCACGCCGCGATCTCTCGCTCGTTGACTTGGGCACCGGGATTGCGCGTGATCTTGCACCTGGACCAGAGATCATCGTTTCACTCAATAGACAAATTGAAGACTTGAATAAATATTCGTCGGCATGGAACGAAATCAATATTGCATTCCTGCGCGCCATCTGTGAGCGTTTTTAGGCAGAAACGGATGTTCATCTCTCTCTAACGTTTCTTTCTTCCCGCGACGGTCAATCAGGGAGAGGAAATTGAGCGCAGTACGGGACTTCAACGGCGACGGCACCTCCGATCTCCTGCTGCAGAACAGCAACGGCACGGTGGAGGACCAGACGGTCCAGAGCGACCGGGTCACCGGCACGTCGGTTCTCGGCACCCTGTCCTCCGATACGCACATTCAGGGCACCGGCGATTTCAACGGCGACGGGACGTCCGACGTCCTGCTGCGCAACGACGCCGGGACGGTGTCGCTGTGGACCGTGCAGAACGGCCACGTCGCGAGCACGACGTCGCTCGGCACGTTCGGCAACGACTGGCACATCCAGGGCGTCGGCGACTTCAACGGCGACCACACGTCCGACATCCTGTGGCGCAACGACAGCGGCTCCGTCGCGATCTCGACGATGCAGAACGGCCACGTCGCCAGCACCGTCGGCGTCGCCGGCCTCAGCAACGACTGGAAGATCCTCGGCGTCGGCGATCTCAACGGCGACGGCACGTCGGACATCCTGCTCGGCCATACCGCGACCGGAACGCTCGGCTACTGGGACATCAAGAACAACGGCGTCGCCGGCTTCGGCACGGTGACCGATCCGGCCAATCACGGCGCGGCGGCGCAGTTCGACCTGTCGAGCTTCGCCGGCCTCTCCGACGTGACGGGTGACGGGACGGCCGATCTCGTCTTCAAGACGGGAGCGGGCTTCGCGACGTACGGCATCACCGATAACCATATCGACGATAGCCACATCACCGCGATCCGCCTCACGTCGCCCGGCGCATCGGCGCCGAGCATCGGCGAGGTGGTTGCCGGCGGCGAGTACGGCACGGACGGACAGGGCGACTTCGTCTATCACGACAACTCGGCCGGCACCGTCGTCGCCGAGGATTTCGACGGACAAGGCGGCGTCGGCAGCCACGTCCTCGCGTCGATCGGGAACGACTGGCACCTCGTGTAGGGCGGAACCGATACGGGCGATCGGCACAAGGCGGCGTGCCGGTCGCCCTCTGCGCGAGGAGATCCTTGGAAGGGGGATCAGGGGGATGATTGGGGATCGGGGGGATAAAAGAAAAAGAGAAGTCAGGTTTTAACGCGAAGGGCGCAAAGGTCTCACGACGGTCGCAAAGGTAAATCTATTTGCGCGCCGCAGGCGCGCAGTCATTCCCTTTGCGACCGTCGCGTGCACGTCGCGGCCTTTGCGTTAAAGCGTTCTCTTTTTCGATATCCCCCCGACCCCCAACCATCCCTCCGATCCCCTTTCACGGTTTTCCCACTTGAACCGTCGTGGCGAGTGTCGCCAGGAATCGATGGCGACGCTCGCCGGTAGCGTCAGAACTGCTTCACCTTTGCCGCCCGGTCCCAGAAGCGCAGGCTGCGGCAGGCCCGGACGAACGCGGTCGCGTCGTTCGGCCCCTTGAGCTCGATCATGCCGGCGTCGGGCTCCTCGGCGGCGCCGGCCTTCTGGAGGAGCGGCAACGCGGTTCCGACATACGCGATGAACTTCAGGTGCGCGAAGGCGTCGGCGATGAAGTCCCGCGCCTTTGCCTCGTTCGCCAGCAGAGCGGCACCCGCCGAGACGGTTTTCCGCCGATGGCCGGGAACGCCGCCCGGCTTGCCGGGGGCGCAAGCGTGCGTATGGATCGGCGATGCCGTACAATCGGCCGCCGGCCTCCAACATTTACCGCGAGGACCTTGCGCCATGACTCCTTCAAGCGAAACCGAGGCCCTCTTCGCCGCCTTGCGAGGGTCCGCAAAGCCGGATGCGGCGAGCGCCATCGAGGCGCTGGTGCGGGACGCGTCCGACCGCGAGCTGTGCCGGGTCAACGCACTGGCGTTCGCCGGCAGAAGCGGCCTCGACGAAGAGGACGCGATCGCGGCGCTCCTGCACGCGGCCCGCCTCGGCATCTTCGAGCTTTCCTGGAACGTGCTCTGCCCCGGCTGCGGCGGCGTGCTCGACACGGGCGCGACGCTGAAATCGATCGACCGGGCCGAGTATAACTGCGCCCTCTGCGCCGCGGGCTACGAGCCGACGCTGGACGAGATGGTCGACGTCACGTTCACGGTCAGCCCGCGCGTGCGCAGGATCGCCGCGCACGACCCGCACGGCCTGCCGTGGCTGGACTATTTCAGGCAGATCTTCTGGAGTTCCGGCGTCGATCTTCCCGACGACGAGACCCTGGAAGACCTCGCCCAGGAGATACTGCTCGACGCCATCGAGCTGCCGCCGCACGGGACGGCGGTGCTGTCCCTGCGTCTGCCGGCGTCGTTCGTCATCCTCTTCGACCCCGTGGTGCACATGGCGCAGTTCATCGACGTCCAGGGGGAGCCGACGCGCGAACGGCAAAGCCTCTCCTTCGTCCTGAACAAGGAGCACGCGCCGACCGGCACCCTGCAAATGCGCCCCGGCCCGGTACGTATCGTCCTCGAAAACCGGACCGGCGTGCGGACCCTGCCCGGCATCTGGATCGCGGGAGACGCGCTTCACGATCTGCTCGGCCGCCGCCGCCCGTTCCTCACCGCCAAGCGGCTGCTCACGAACCAGACCTTCCGCGACATCTACCGCACGGACACGATCAACGTCGACCAGCGGCTCAAGATCACCAGCCTCACCTTCCTGTTCACCGACCTCAAGGGCTCGACGGAGCTTTACGAGCGGGTCGGCGACCTTGCGGCCTACGACATCGTGAGGGCGCATTTCGGCGTGCTGCACGAGATCGTCGCGGCCGAGGCAGGCGCCGTCGTGAAGACCATCGGCGACGCTGTCATGGCGACCTTCCCGACGCCGGATCGCGCCGTGGCGGCGGCGCTGCGCATGCGCGGCGCGATGCGCGACCTGCGCGAGGACCTGCTGCTCAAGATCGGCATCCACGTCGGACCGTGCCTCGCGGTGATGCTGAACGAGCAGCAGGATTATTTCGGCCAGACGGTGAACATCGCGTCGCGCGTGCAGGGGCTCTGCCAGTCGCGCTCGATCTTCGTGACGGAGCCGGTGGTCGGCCACGGCGAGGCATCGAAGCTGCTGGCGGCGAACGGCATCACGCCGACGCCGCAGCACCTCGCGCTGCGCGGGATCACCAACAAGATGGCGATCTTCGAGATCCCGTGAGGGCAGCGGCGCGCACACTACCCGATGTGATCGGTTGCGAGAGGGACCGTTACTAAACTTTGCTCTTTGTTGTGGAAGGTATGTAGAGCCATGGCGTTCTTCATTCCGACGCCAATACCAATATACGCATAGGTGACGAAAATGGGCCGACTGCTGAACGGGATGACTGCCGCGACCAATCGGGTTCGCGTCGTTTATGACGACGGCACCGCGACCTTCGATCTGCCGCCGGGCGCGACGCTGGGCGACCTCGTCGAGATGATCGACGTCGCCAGCGACGGACACCGCACCGTCAGCGTCAACGTGTCCATCGACTCGCAGTGCCTGGCGATTGCATGACGACCGGAGCGCCTCAACGCCCGTTCATGACGTAGGCGTTCCCGGCTCGTCACTCGGGCCGGCGTCATGGACAGCCGGCGGCCAATAGTCCTGTTGACGGGTTCCATGCCGGCGGATTGTCGCTATATAGCGCCGGTCAACTTGCTGGAATACGGACCGGATGAGCCCCGTCGAACTCGCCAAGCTGCAAGCATATCTTCGCAAGACGTTCGCCAACGAGCGCATCACGATCGACCCGCCGCCGAAGCGCGGAGCGTCGGCCGAGATGCGGATCGGGGACGAGTTCATCGGCGTCATTCACCGCGACGAAGAAGAGGGCGAGGTCTCGTACGCCTTGCACATCACGATCCTCGAAGACGACCTACCGCCGTCCGCGGCCCCGAATCCGGGGCAGCGCAAACCGCGCTGATCGCTGAATGGCAGGCCGGCATGGGGTGGTGCGCTATCGGCGGCCGACCGTCACGCTGAAGTCCGCGACCGCCCTATCCCCGCGCCTCGAACACCACCGCGTCCGGCGCCCGATCCCCCTCGTCCTCATTCCGCGGCAGCACCGGGTTGAGGTCGAGAATGACGGTCGCGCGCCGAAGACGGTATCCTCGTTGCGCCCCGCGATCAATGACGCGGGCACCGCCGCTCGTCAGTGCTTGCCGTATTCGAGCGCCACGCCTCTGCGCTGCGCCAGGATGTAGGCTTCCAGGGCCTTGAGTCTCGGGTCGTCGTCGGCCAGCGGCTTCCCGCGCACCGGGTTCTCGATGCACCAATTGATCATGTCGCGCAGCAGCGCGACGCGGCCGAGCTGCACCTGGAACTTCGGGTAGGTCTCCGGGTGCGTATTCGAGGCATCGGGGTGGCACATGTCGCACGAGATGGCGGTGGTCCCGCCCAGCGCCTGGGCGTCGTGGAAGATGCGTTTCCCCTCCGCGATCAGCCGGTCGGTGGAGGCCGCCCAGATCTGCTGGTCCCGCTCGGAAAAGGCGCCGTAGGTCTGCGCCTGGACGGCGCGCTGCGCCCCCGCCGCCGCGGCCTCTGGAGCTGCCTTCTCGGCGGTCGGTCCCGCGGTAGGCGCTGCCGCCGGCTGACCGCCCTGCGGTGGCGTTGCGGGCCGGGATGGGGTTCCCGTCCCATGCTCGCTCGTATCCGGCTTTCCGCCGCCAGCGCCGCCGGGACCCGTTTGAGCCTGTGCGACGGCGATCTCCTCGCGCCGCCAAGCGTCGCCGCCACTTTCCGCGTCCGCATGCTTGCGACGCCATTCGCGCATGAGCGCCTCGGCGACCTGCCGCCCCTGCTCCTGCGTCAGCGTCTCGTCCGCCCGGACGCCCGGCACTTCGACGGAGGTCTCGCCGTCGCACAGGCCGACGACGAGATTTCCGTCGGCGGATGGCGGAAGCTTGTGCCGCGGCGACGGAGGCGACGCCAGCTCGTCGGCGCGGACAGGAATGCCGGAGAAACCCAGCGCCGCGGCCGCAACGGCGACCGCGCAGAACAGGCGCGCGCTCATCACACCACTCCTTCTCGATTTCTCAGTAACTCGCGAGCGTCGTCGCGGCGGGGCGATCCTTCGCGCCGTCCGAGGCGATGTAGCTCGCCCGGACCGTCACCGGATCGCGGTTCCAGAGGTTGTAGAGCTTGTCGACCATGCCGGACATCAGCACGTCGAACTGGCCATCGCCGCAGCCGTCGAACTGGTTGAAGGGGTCGGCGCGGTTCATCTGCATCGTCAGCTTGGGTAGACCGGTCGGCGCATAAGGCCAGGGCCATGCCGTCGACAGCATGCCGTGAAACTGAATGTTTCCGGCCCGGTTCGTCAGGAGCTGGTGCGTATGGCCGTGGATGACGGTGACGTGGTCGAACCGGGAGAGGATCGCCTGCACATCCTCGGCGTCGTCGGTCCAGAAATTCCAGTCGTGGTAATATTTGTAGAGCGGCGAGTGCGAGAAGACGACGAGCGGCGTCGCGTTACTCACCTTCGCCAAGTCGTTCTTCAGCCACTCGCGCCCTTCCGGGCCGACCTCGAAGCGCGACTGCGTTCCGTTGTCCAGCCCCGCGACGGTCTGCATACGCTGCATCGGCGTCATGCCGCGCGCCGTCCAGAAGTCCTTTTCGTTGACGCTCATCAGGGTCACGAAATGGACCCCTTTGTGATCGAAGGAGTATTGCGTCGCGCCGAACAGCGATTGCCAGTGGTCGCCCATGTCGAGGAACCAGTCGTGCTCGCCGACCATCATCTTTACCGGCGCCTTGACCGATTTCAGGATCTGAGCGCCGAGATCGAGTTCCTCCTTCTGCCCGAGCTGGGCGAGATCGCCGCCGAAGAGCACGAAATCCGGTTGGGGATCGAGCGCGTTGACGTCGTCGACCGCCTTCAGGATCGCGCGGACGAAGCGGTCGTTCAGCTCCTTCTTGTAGAGATGCGTGTCGGAAATATAGGCGAAGGAGAAGCGCCGATCGCCGCCGCCGGCCGCCCCCTGCCCTTGCGGCGGCTGGGGCTGCGCGTGCGCCACCTCGACAAGTTGGAAGCTCGCCGGCGTGACGAGCCCCTTCGCGGCGGCGATGCCGGCGGAGAGGCCGGCGATCCTGAGGAAGCCGCGGCGCGACAGGGCGTTGAGCCTGGCGAGGTCCGCGAAGAAGGATTCGCGCTCCTCGTGATGCCTCGTCTCGATGCTCTTATGGCTGCTGCGAGACATGAATTCCTCCCGGTGATGGCGGCGGCGCGGCGGTGGCGGCGGGTCAATAGACGCCGAGATGGGCCGGGTTCTTGAGGTCCGGATTGGGCGCCACGTCGCCGAGATCGCCCTTCTTGCCCTCGACCACCTCGATGTCGCGCTGCGGCCGGTCGGTCGCCTTCAGCGCCGCCTGCCGCGCCAACTCCTGCTTGTTGAATGCGGCGAACCGGTCGTCGGTCAGCGTGAACAGGAAGGCGACGACGTCGTCGATCTCGCTTTCGGTCAGGCCGAGCCTCTGCATGCCGCCGTCGAGATAGGGATTGGGGATACCGCCCTTGTTGTAGTGGTCCATCACGTCCCACAGCGTCGGGAGCGAGCCGTCATGCATGTAGGGCGCGGTGATCCCGATGTTCCGCAGCGTCTCGGTCTTGAACGCGCCGACATCGTTCTGCTTCTTCGTCACGAGGAACCGGCCGAGTTCGGTGAACTCGGTCTGAAGCGCCAGCTCGTCGATCTGCTTCTCGTCACCGGAGCGGATGACCGTCAGGCCCTTGCGCGCCAGTTCCGCGAAGTCCTGTTTGTGGGCGGCGATCCCGATGTTATGGAACTTCTGGTCGGAGAAGAGCGGGTTCACCGAGTTGCCGTTGTGGCAGGAGTTGCACCGCCCCTTGCCGTTGAAGAGCGCCCAGCCGCGCTTCGCCGCATCGTCGATCGCGCCGTCGTCTCCGGTAATGAACCGGTCGAAGGGAGCGTTCCCCGAAAACTGGGTCCGCTCGAACGCCGCGATCGCGGCGGCGATGTCGTCGTAGGTCGGCTCTCGGCCGTTGATCTTCGTGAAAGCGTCGACGTATTCGGGAACCGCGCGGACCTTGGCGACGACATCGTCGGGACTCTTCTGCGCCATCTCGACGGGGTTGAGGATCGGCAGCTTGGCCTGATCCTCCAGCGTCGCGGCGCGGCCGTCCCAGAACATGCTGGCCTGGAACATTGCGTTGAGCACCGTCGGCGAGTTTCGCGTGCCGCGACGGGCCTGGACGCCCTCCGACGTCACCTTGTGGTCGATGAAACCTTTCGCCGGGTCGTGGCAGGTCGAGCACGACACGGAACCGTCCACGGAGAGGCGAGGATCCATGAACAGGCGCTCGCCGAGCGCCGCCTGCTCCGGCGTCGGCCGCCGCCCGGCGGGCACCGACAGATTGTAAAGCTCCGGCGAGACGCCGAGCGGCAGGTGGGGCATCGGCGGCGTAGCGGCGGGCGCTGCCTGCTGCTGCGCATGCGTCGTCGTCGACGCGGCGGCTGCGGCGCCGAGGGTTGCAGCAGCAATGATGATCGAGCCCAGAGCACTCCGGGGAATCGGCATCCGAGCATTCCTCCCGAAGAAAATTCCGGCCGGCCGGCCAGTTGCCGGACAGCCATGCCCGTTGCGGAAATCGCACCGTCGTCGGGCGAGATTCACCGGTCGGGGTCATCGTGGAAGGTGCGGGCGGCAGGCGATGGCCGCGACGCGGCGGGACGGTCAAGCCGCCGTCATTGGGGCGTCCCGTCAATACCGGCCGGTTCCGGTGCCACTGCAGGCGGCGCCAACGGGACGACAGGTCGAGAAGCTATCGAGATGCGTGTGATCGCAGCCCTGAACGGGCGTACCGCCTCGCCGCCGGAAACGCTACGCCGGTCCTAGCTCAGGACGGCGCAGGCGTAGGCGTTGATTTCCATGCCGACGGAGATCTCGACGATTTGGGGCTTCCTCCAAGCCATGATCGGCCTCCTTGAAGGGGTGAGCACCAAAGTGCGCGATGAAGTCTGGAGTTGGAATAATTCTAAACTCTTCCTTGGCCGATTGAAAGGAAATTGTCTGAGAGGACCGGCCGAATTTCGAGCATGCCTCTCATTCACGGCACGCAGGCCGCGACGCGGAACCGATCGTCTCTTTCTGTGTTGCGAACACCACCGCGTCCAGCACCCGATATCCTTCGCCCTCGCTCCGCAGCAGCACGGGGTTGAGATCTAGGCTGACGATGCGATTATCGGGAGCGGTCATCAGGGTGCCGACCTTGACCGCGGCGTCGCAGAAGGCGGCGACGTCCATCGGCGGCTCGCCGCGAACGCCCGTCAGCAACGGCGCGATGTGCAGCTGGCCGAGCGCCTCGCGCACCTCGTCGGCGGTGAAGGGCGGGATCAGCAGGCGCACGTCGTTCAGCGCCTCGACATACTTGCCGCCGTCGCCGACCACGACGACCGGACCGAACACCGGGTCGCGGTGCGCGCCGATCATCAGCTCGCGCCTGCCCTTCTCCATCGCCGCAACGATCACGCCGTCGAACGGCGCGTCCGCGGCGCGGATCCGCTTCGCCATCGCGGCGAAGCCGTCGCGCACCGCCGCCTCGTCCATAACGCCGAGCGCGACGAGCCCCAGCTCCGACTTGTGCGCGATGCCGGCGGAACAGCCCTTGAGCACGACCGGCCGGCCGAGCGCGCGGAAGGCGGCGACGGCCTCCTCGGCGTCGCGGCAGAGGCGGTAGACCATCATCGAGAGGCCGGCCCGCGCCAGCAGATCGAGGCTCTCCGCCTCGTTGAGCATGACGGGCGGCTGCGGCGCATCGGCAGCGGCGAGCCGAGCCGGTATCGCGCCGGGCAGCGGACGCTCGCCGGGGCGGCGCCGTGCCTTGGCCTGCCGGATCAGCGCCCAATGCGCGGCAAGCTGGTTCAGCGCGTCGACCGCCTCGGCCTCGATCGCGAAGACCGGGATGCCTTCCTGGCGGAAGCGAGCGGCGATCGAGGGCTGCGGCGCGGCGACGACCAGCGGCTTGCCGGTCCCGGCGGCGACGGCGGCGGAATCGCGCGCGAAGGCGTCGACGTCGTAGCCGGTGCCGGCGACCGGCAGGCCGATCAGGAAGGCGTCGGCCGCCGGGTCCTTCGCGATCACCGGCAGGATCTCGCTGAAGAGATGGCTGTTCTGGAGCAGCGCGGCGGTGATGTCGACCGGGTTTGTCGTCGTCGCGAAGCTCGGCAGGATGGTCTTCAGCCCGTCGACCGTCTCCGGCCGGAAGGTCGCGAGCGGCATGCCGCATTCCGTCGCCGCGTCCGCCGCCATCACGCAGACCGCGCCGGAGTTGCTGATCGCGACGAGGCGTCGCCCCTCCGGCCGCCAGCCTTTCAGATACAGCTCGGCGGCGTGGACGAGGTTGCCCATGTCGCGGGCGCGCCAGATGCCGTGGCGGGCGAAGAAGGCGTCGACGACGCGGTCCTCGTTGGCAAGCGCGCCGGTGTGCGAGCGCGCCGCCGACTGCCCGGCCGCCGTCCGCCCGCTCTTCAACGCGACCACGGGCAAGTCGCGGGCGCGCGCGATCTCGGCCATCGCTTCGAGGTGTTCGGGGTCGGGGATGCTCTCCAGGTAAAGGAGCAGCAGCTCGACGCCGGGATCGGCGGCGACTGCGGCGGCCAGCTCGGCGACGGTGATGTCGGCGTCGTTGCCGGTCGCGTGGGTGTGGCGGACGCCGATCCCCTTCTGCCGCAGCAGGCCGTAGGGGAGGACGCTCATCGCGCCGCTCTGGCTGACGATGCCGACCGGGCCGTCCGCGGGCGGCGCCTCGATGAACATCGTCGAGAAGGAGAGCACGGCGCCGCTGCCGAAATTGGCGAGCCCCTGAGAGTTCGGGCCGACGAGCCGCATGCCGGCTTCATGCGCCCGCTCGACCATGCGCCGCTCCTTCTCGCGCCCCTCCGCGCCGGTCTCGCCGAAGCCGGAGGCCATCACCACCGCGAGCTTCACCCCGGCGGCGGCGCACTGGTCGACCGCATCGATCGCGGCGTCTCCGGCGACGATGATCAGCGCCGCCTCCGGCGCCTCGGGCAGGCCGGCGAGCGAGGGATAGGTCTTGAAGCCCTGCGTCTCGGCGCGCTTCGGGTTGATCGGGTAGACCTTCCCCTTGAAGCCGAAGCGCTGGAGATAGAGCAGCGGCCGGCCGCCGATCTTGTTCGGGTTGTCCGAGGCGCCGATCACGGCGATCGAGGACGGCGCGAGCGCGATGTCGAGCGCGGAACGGCAGCTTGTGTCGTCGGCCATAGGGGGAACTCAGCTCTCAGGGAAGGCGGGTGAAATGCGGGAGCGCGCCGCCGCCGCCCTGCCCGTCGCCGCCGAAGCGGACGACGCGGGCGGCGGCGCGGTCGCCGATCGCGAGGTCGGGATCGCCGTGCGCCATGATCCGGACTCCTTCGTCGAGGTCGACGAGCACGACGAGATAGGGCGCCAGCGCGCGCAGCTCGGGTGACGGCGCGCGCGTCACCAGCGTACGCGCATAGATCGTGCCGCGTCCGGCCGAGCGCAGCGCCGACACCGCGTCCTCTCCGGCCCCGCAGGCGGGGCAGAAGCGGCGGGCGAAGTACCAGACGTGGCCGCACGCCGTGCAGCGCCGGTAGAGGATCGCGTCGCCGCCCGCGGTCCACTCGGTCTCGCTGCTCATCGGGCGCGCTCCAGGACGAGACTGACATGCGAGGAGAGGACGCCGCCGTCGCCATGCAGGAAGGCGAGCGCGGGCGGTCCTCGCCGGACCTGCCGCGGGCCGGCGGCGCCGCGCATCTGCTCGACCGTCTCGACGAGATGCGCCATCGCGCCGCCGACGCCGCAATGGCCGTAGGAGAGGAGGCCGCCATGGGTGTTGAGCGGGACGCCGTCCTCGGTGTCGCGGTCGAAATGCCCGTCGCGGGCGAGGCGGCCGGCGGCGCCGCGCGGCGCCAGCCCGGTCTCCTCCAGCAGGATCGCGAGCGTGATCGTGAAGCTGTCGTAGACCGCGGCGTACTCGATGTCGCCGACGGCGACACCGGCCGCCTCGCGCGCCGTCCGTGCCGACGCGGCGGCGCCGTCGAAGCAGGCGAGGTCGGGCGCGGCGGTCACGTGCTGGTGCGTGTGCGCCTGCCCGGCGCCGATGATGCGGATGCCCGCGCCGCCGGGGCGGTCGCGCGAGACGATCACCGCGGCGCCGCCGTCCGAGACCGGACAGCAATCGAGGAGCTTCAGCGGCGCGGCGATCGGCTTGGAGCGCAGCACGTCGTCGACGGTGATCGGGTCGCGGAACTGCGCGCCGGGATGGAGCGCGGCGTGGCGGCGCATCAGCACCGCGAGCGCGGCAAGGTCCGGCTCGCCGACGCCGTGCTCGTGCATGTAGCGCGAGGCGACGAGGCCGTAATAGGCCGGGATCGTCGGCCCGAGCGGCACCTCGTAAACCGGGTGCCCGACCTGCGCCAGCGTCTGCACCGCGGCGTCGCGGCTCTGCCCGGAGAGCCGGTTCTCGCCGGCCGCGACGAGCACGTGCCGCGCGGCGCCGCCCGCAACCAGGAGATGCGCCAGCATGGCCATCGTGAATCCGGTGGCGCCGCCGAGCTGCACCGCGTGCGCGTAGGACGGGGCGAGCCCGAAATGCTCGGCGAAGACGGTCGAGAGCATCAGATGCGGCAGCGTCGTCGAGTAGCCAGTGACGAGCCCGTCGATGTCGCCGCGCGCGAGCCCGGCATCGTCGAGCGCCGCCTGCGCCGCGCGCGCCATCAGGTCGAGCGTGCCCTCGCCCTCCAGGCGTCCGAACGGGGTGAGCCCGACGCCGGCGATCCAGCTCACGGCGGGAACCTTGACGCGAGAGGGTGATTGGAAGGGAGATCGGGGGGATGGTTGGGGATCGGGGGGATAAAGGAAAAATAGAATTCACGCTTCAACGCGAAGGGCGCGAAGGGATCGCAAAGGACGCGAAGGTAAGTTTTCTTGCGCGCCACACGCGCGCAGTCATTCCCT
>DASWRT010000397.1:0-12389 GCA_036403035.1 Allostellaceae bacterium
GAACTATCTTTTCACGAGCGAGAGCGTGTCGGAGGGTCACCCGGACAAGGTGTGCGACCGGATCTCGGACGCGGTGGTGGACCTCTTTCTCGGCGCGGACCCGCAGGCGCGGGTGGCCTGCGAGACGCTGGCGACGACCAACCGGGTGGTGCTGGCCGGCGAGGTGCGCGGTCCGGCGAGCATCACCACCGGGCATCTGATCGAGGCGGCGCGCGGGGCGATCCGCGACATCGGCTACGACCAGGAGGGCTTCTCCTGGCGCACCGCCGAGATCGCCTGCCACGTGCACGAGCAGTCGGCGGACATCGCGCAGGGCGTCGACGCCGCCGGCAACAAGGACGAGGGCGCCGGCGACCAGGGCATCATGTTCGGCTATGCCTGCCGCGAGACGCCGAGCCTGATGCCGGCGCCGCTCTACTATGCGCACGCGATCCTGCGCTCGATGGCGGAGGCGCGGCACTCCGGCGGCACGCCGGAACTCGGCCCGGACGCCAAGAGCCAGGTGACGCTGCACTACGAGGACGGCAAGCCGGTGCGCGCCACCTCGGTGGTGGTCTCGACGCAGCACGCCGGCCACCTCGACCAGGAGGCGGTGCGCGAGGTGGTGCGGCCGCACGTGCTCAAGGTGCTGCCGGCGGGCTGGATGTGCGAGGAGGCGCAGTTCTACGTCAATCCGACCGGGCGCTTCGTGATCGGCGGGCCGGACGGCGACTGCGGGCTGACCGGGCGCAAGATCATCGTCGACACCTACGGCGGGGCGGCGCCGCACGGCGGCGGCGCGTTCTCGGGCAAGGACCCGTCGAAGGTCGACCGCTCGGCGGCGTACGCGGCGCGCTATCTGGCGAAGAACGTGGTGGCGGCGGGTCTGGCGGAGCGCTGCACGATCCAGCTGAGCTACGCGATCGGGGTGTCGCATCCGCTGTCGGTGTATGTCGACACGGCGGGCACCGGGCAGGTCGACGAGGCGAAGCTGTCGGCGGTGCTGCAGCAGCTGATGGATCTGAGCCCGCGCGGCATCCGCACGCATCTCGGCCTCAACCGGCCGATCTACGCGCGCACCGCCGCCTACGGCCATTTCGGCCGCGAGCCCGAGCCCGACGGCGGCTTCTCCTGGGAAAAGACCGACCTCGCAGATCAGCTCAAGCGCGCCTTTACCGCGTAACGGAAGCGGGAGCGTCGTCCCCGCGCCCCGCCAGACGGAGGGTGCGGCGGGCGGCGTTTATCCCGATCAGAGCGGGCGGTGCCGCCAGGGGTGATCCGACGTCACCGAAAGCAGCCGCCCGATACTGGCCGAGGCAAGATGCAGTCGACGGACCAGCGTGTTGGGAAGGCTGGCCGGCGTCTCGATATGAATGTTGGTACCGTTGACGTGGACGGTCCCGCCGCGGCTGGAGACCTCCATCAGGACGTCCAGGGCATTAACGCAATGCCAGATCTTGGGATCGAAGTTGACGTAGCTCATACTTGGTCAACAAGCGACAATGGGATGTAGCGCCATGCCGTGGCGGCATTTCTGCCACGATTGCATGCTTCGGAGCGGCGGTTGAGCACGCCGTTCGATTGACGGAACAAGACGGGGCCGGCGTAATTCCGGCCGCCGTCCGTCGTTTCTTTCCCGACAACGTTGCCCCGCTCTGGCGCGGTGCGGAGCTGCCACGAGCGACCGTGCTTTGCCGGATTGCCGCTTGCCCAGAGCTTATCCCAGCAGGCTGTCGTGGCCTGCAACGCGGTGTTGTGACGCCGGGGCAGGGGTGCGGCTTTCGGCGAAGCTGCGCTTCGCTTGTCGCCGTCAGTGCAAGCTGTGCTTGCGCGAGAGGCGTGCGGCGATGCAGGGACGTCGCAGGCAACGCCCGACGTGCCCTGGCGTCCAAACAACCGCGTCCCTGCGGGTTGTGCCGCGTCGCAGACGATGACGGTCTGCCGGGATAGGCTCTTGACCCCGTCCGGCATCGCACCGCTGCTCCTTGCGAGAAATCCGGCTAGCATGGATGGGCGGAACGGCCTGCAGGACTGGTAGGAGGCTCGCCGCGGTCGTGAATATAGCCTCGATGGTTGTGTGCCTTACCGAGATAAAGGCCATTTTGGACAATCGTTGAAGCCATGCTCCGGCGGCGGTATTGGTTCCTTGTCCCTGGTTACGAAACGGGGAAGCGACGTCGCGGCGACGTGTCTGTGACACATCCGCAACTACTCAGTCCATTTGCCGCGGTGAGTTGACATTCTGCGTGGCACATGCGACTCGGGAACAGCAAGCGCGGTGTAGAAAAAATTAACTATACCCGCGTACGATGTGCTCCGTGCAACAGAAGAGGATCTGGTGGATAGGACAAGCACGATTCTTTCAAGTGGCTATTTCGAAAGGTTAGGGGCGCAATGCTGAATCCTCGCCTCTCGAAATAAGGACGTTGTTGCTAAACCGTGGCTCTATGTGAGGTGAACCATATAAACTTGTATGTTTATGAGTCGTAATATACGTTCAGATGTCGATCGGGCAAAGAAAGAGCTCGGCGACACGTGCAATTGAGGTCACAACCGTGGTCAATGTAATGGTCAGATCTAAGCGGATTACCCAGCCCACCTCTCAACTCAGGCCAACTCAGGGGCGGACTGCCGCGCCGCCGGAGGGGGCCAATCCAGTCGATGTCCATGTTGGATCGAGACTTCGCCTTCGGCGCAACCTGATCGGGCTGACCCAGACGGAGCTTGCGGACCGTGTCGGTCTCACGTTCCAGGCCGTGCAGAAGTACGAGCGGGGCGAGAACCGCATCAGCGCTAGCCGCCTTCATCAGTTCTCGCAGGCGCTCGGCGTCTCGGTCTCGTTCTTCTTCGAGGGACTGCCCGGCGAGCTGTTCTCCGGCACCCTGATGCAGTCGGACCGCTCCGACCTGTCGGATCGCGAGGTGCAGGAACTGGTGACGGCGTTCAACGGCGTCAAGGACATGCAGCTGCGGAAATCGCTCCTGAAGGTCTTGAAGGACGCGGCCGCGTTAACGAACGTCACGCCGATGGTCGACGTCAAGGAGACGCCGAAGGTCGGACGGAAGAAGACCGCCAAGGCCTGAGCCTGAGCCTGAGCCTGATACACGGCGGGTGATCAAGGATACCGTGCGCAGAGCGCGCTGCTTGGAGTGCGCTTCGCGCCGCCTCTTGGCCTCCGCCAGTGCATCCGAGCATCGTGTCCGAGCCGCGCGGCAGCGGCTTGCGGTTCCGCACCGCCATTGCATCGCCTCGTCCGATCGACGAGTGCCGGAGAGTCTATAGTTTCCGGTTGATGCCATCTACCAAGAGTGCTGGAAGTCACCCCTGTCAAGGGGCGCACACTCTTCCGGCAGCCGCCGCTCCCCTCGCGGCGCTGCTTTCCCGTGCCGGCCTGGGACGATGCCCGATACTGCGAAATGGGCGCAGCGCCCCCGTGTATCGGCTGCATTCTCATCCTGACTATTAGGTAACATTCCTAACCGGTCCTCTTGAGCAGGCACGGCCATCCTTCGTCGATTCGACGCGAGGGGCGCCGCGGCGATGCTCTACGACTTCGAGCCGGGCCAACCTATCCCCGGCAGTAATTTCCCACGTCGATGGTCTTGTTCTTTGCTTGCGCTCGCTTTAGTCTCCGTTATGTGGCTCGCATGGTCACCGGAGTACCGCAGCGCGGCAGGGGCGATGGAGTGCGGTTTCGGGGTGCTTTGTCCAGGACGCTCGTCAGAGCCCGAAACATCGTACCCATAGACCGTCATCGAAAGATGATAGCCTTTCGGCGTTGCTGCGGTCACCGCTGCTTGGACAGCTTGGTAGAAGCATCGCAGCGTAGGAGGAAAGTCGCGGGAGGAAGTAGATTTCCGCGCCTTTTCAAGAAAAGCATGACGCGGATTCATCATCGAGGGCCGCTCAATGACGGTCGAAGAAACGACGAAAGCCGACGAGACGTCTTGCGACAGCGCGCGTGCGGGTCGTTGCATCCATCTCCGCAGCCTTGCGGCGTTCGAGCAGCATGCCGGGTTCCCCGACGTTGCCGACACGATGCTCAGCAGCGTCCAGCAATGTCTCCTGTCTGGACGCTGTACTGCGCCGCAGATCTGCTTCGCCTTTCCGGGCGCCGACGCACCGCAGCGAAGTGCGTCGATCCTTCGTTACGCCGTGCCTGCGGAGCCGCGGCGACGGAGTGAACAGGGCGGCGAAGCGAAGGTCATCCCCCTGCAGCCCGCGTTGCGAGCGGCGCTCACTCTCGATCCCGACGGAAACCGCATCCAGCAGACGCGGCTTTCCATCGAGGCGTTGCGCGCCAAGCGCGGCAGGCTTGCCGATCTCCTGATTTATTGGGAGGGGCTGTACGGTCTGGGGCGCAACCGCCTGGGTGACCTCGATCCGGTCCAGTTCTCGAAGATGGGACTGCTCGGCCGGATGCACCTCGTCAACGCCGCGCACGCCGATCCGGCGAAGTTCCACTTCGACATCCGCGGCGCGCTGGTCCCGTCCGTTCCCGGCAGCTGCATGGAAGGCATGCCGGTCAGCCGGCATCCGATCCGCATTCTGGCGGAGAGCGTCATGCGCGACTACGCGCTGGTGCGGAACACCGGACTGCCGCTCTATCACTACATCCGCACCCGCCTCCTCGGGACCAACTATCATTATCGTCGCCTGATCCTGCCGCTGTCGGCGGACGGCGAACGGATTGATCGGCTCCTCGTTGCGCTCGATACCGACGGGGATCACGGCGAGCATGCCGTCGCACGATCGACCGGCGGGCCGGGTCTGAGCCCGCCGTCCGCACCCGCCGCCTGCTGAGGCAGGTACCGGTCCGTTCTCGGCCTGCCGGCGGGGTCTCCCGGTTCGGATGGCGTGATTGCGTCGCGCGACGCGATCGCCTGCGCCACCGCACCCGGCCCGCTTGCAAACGCCCCGCGCGCCGCGCCGGGCAGGCTTCGCCCGCGAACGGTAAGCCTTAGCCGTTGACCGATCCGGCAAGGCATCCGCGGCCATAGACACGGCCCCGGCCGGTGTTGAACAGGCACTGCCGGCGACGCCGAGCCGTTCGCTTGCCTTGATCGTCCGTGCCGAGGTCGGGCGTGAGAACCGGCCCGGCGGACGGCGATGCCGTCAGCACCGACGACGTCGGCCGCTCTGCGCGCCGTCCCGGTGCGCCTGGGCCGGCGAGCCCTATCGCCCCGGCTCCCGCCATGCATGGATCCGCGCCCTGGCCGAGTCGTTTCCCCGATAGGATGAAGTCAGATAAAGCCAGCTTGTATCCGGGACTGTCGCGGCCGACGCCCAAGGGGGGCACGACCGAAGGTCCGGGTTCGCTGCGCCGCGCCGCGCTTGCATCGCTGCTGTTCCACGTATTGCTGCTCGCTGCGCTTGCCGGGCTTCATCTGCCGGATCGGTCCGATCCGCGGCCCGCGCCAATTGCCGTCACTCTCATTCTGGGCGAAATGCCCGGCGCCGCCGGGGCGTCGGGCAGCGGGGCTCCAAATGCCGGCTCGGTTGCCGGAACGGCTGTGCCCGACGCGCCTCCGTCGCCGGCTGCGGCGGCTGCGCCGCAGTCGGCCGAGCCGCAACACCCGCGCACTCCACAGGCGGCGAGTAAGGAGGCATCGGTTTTTTCGCACGCCGACGTCCCCGTACCGCAGCCGATGCGGAAACCCGTGCGACGGCGGGATCCGCCGTCCTCTCCGCGGCAGGCGCCGGCCACACAGGCGCCTGTAACCGGCGATCGGCCCGCGACGACGGAACGAGCTATCGCGGAACGGCCGACGGCGACTGCATCACGTGATCCGGTCGGGCCGCCGCCGGCCCGCGCGTACGGCGACTCCGCCGGAATAGGGCAGCGCGGATCAGGGCAGGGCGAGAGCGGCGCCGGATATGGCGCGGTCGGCGACGGTCCGCCGGACGGGATCGGCGACGACTATCTCGAGCGGGTGCGGCGTTATGTCGGCCGCTACAAGCACTACCCGGACGATGCCGTGCGCCGCAGGGAGGAGGGGCGCGTCGTTCTCTCCTTCACGATCGCGCGCGACGGGAGCGTTCTCGGCGTCGAGGTCGAACACAGCTCGGGCCATCGGGTGATCGACGCCGCCGCGCTGAACATGCTCAGCGCGGCCTCGCCCGTGCCGCCGCTCCCGCCGACCTTCCGCGGCGACCGGATTACCGTCGCGATGCCGTTCGCCTTCTCGCTGAGCTTCTTCGATCGGCTGTTCTGACCGGCTCGGCCGGCAGCACCGGAGGGCGATGCGCGACTTTGCGGAGCGTGCGCGGGGAGATTTCGGCGGCTGCGACGTGTATAAGCCTTTTGTGACTTTGGCCTACAAGCGCGAACCCGCCTTGCCGGACGTGCCGGTTCCGACCGAGCCGCCGATGTCGGCGGTTGCGCGCTCGGAGCGTCCGGCACCGCCGCCGGCGGACGACGCTGCGCGCGACCGCCGGCGACGCCTCGCCGCAGCGGTCGCGGCGGTGCTGCTGCATGCCGCCGTCGTCGTTGCGCTGCTGGTGACGCCGCCGCACCCGGTCCCGGAGCCGAAGCCGCCGATCCCGGTCGCTCTTGTGTTCGAGCCGCCGCCCCCGCCGCCGCCGCCGGCGCCGTCTCCCCCCGAGCCGGTGGCGAAGCCGGCGCCGAAGCCGCCGCTGCGCAGTAATCATTCCGGCGACCTCGACCTGCCGCCCGGCCCGGCGAAGGAGGCCGGTACGCCCGGTACGGATCCGGCCGCCGAGCAGCCGCCGGCCCTGAGCCCCAAGGAAGCATCTCCGGCCGAGACGACCCAGTCGCCGCCGGCTGCCGCGGCGCCGCCGCCGACGCCTGACCCGCCGTCGGCGCCGAGCCCCGCAGCGTCACCGACGCCACCCACCGAGACGCCGTCGCCGACACCTCCGGCGGCGACTCCGGCTGCCCCGACCCCGCAGGCCACCGCATCCGCGGCGGTGCCCGGTCCGCTCCTTGCGCCGCGCCCGCCCGCGGCGGAGCGGCAAGCGGAAACTCCGACGCCGCCTATGCCGCAGCCGAAGCCCGCCGAGACGAAGCCGCCGCCCAGCCGGCCGTCGCCACCGGCGCATACCATCGATCGCCCGGCGCCGTCGGCGGCGCAGCGCGGACCCGTCCCGACCGTGGCGCCGGCACGCGGCAGTCCCGATCGGAGCGGCGGTGATCCGTATTTCAACGAAATGCTGCGTCAGATCCGTCAGCACTTCGTCTATCCGGAAGCGGCGCGTGCGCTGGGGTTGGCTGGGGAGGCGCGGTACGTCTTCGTGATCGACCGCGAGGGCCGTCTGCGTTCTCTGCGCATCGAGAAATCGTCCGGGGCGGAAATTCTCGATCGCGCCGGATATGCCGCGATCACCCGCGCAGCGCCGCTGCCGGCGATCCCGGCCGGCCGGCCCGGCGATGAAATGGGGCTCGTCCTGGAGTTCCCGATGACGCCGCCATAACGGCGACGGCCCTTCCCGCTGCCAGCGGAAAGGGCCGTGCGTGCGTCGGTCGTCCCTCGCCGGGAAGGGCGGTCAGCCCTGGTTTCCGCCGCCGTTCTCGACCGAGAGTCCGACGAACTCGTTCGTGCCGTGCCGGTTGAGCAGCAGCAGAACCTGCTTCTGCTTGGCCGCTTCCTTCAGCTTGGCCGCGGCGTCATCCGGGGAAGAGACCGGCTGCTGGTTAACCGACTCGATCACGTCGCCCGGCGCCAGCCCGATCCCCGCCGCGGGGCTGTCGTCGGCGACCCCGGCGACCACGACGCCCTTCACGTCCTTGCCCAGATGGAGGCGCCGCCGCATCTGCGCGTTGAGCGGCGCGAGCTGTACACCGAGCGCGGTGCTGTTCTCGGCCTGCTGCTGCTGGCCTTCGCCGCCGCCGCGGTTGTTGCTTGCGAACTGCTGATCCTGGTCCTTCAGCTCGGCGATTTTCGCGTCAAGCTGCTGGCTCTTGCCGTCCCGCATCACCGTGATGTCGAGCGTCTTGCCGGCCGGGGTTTCGGCGACGAGCCGCGGCAGGTCGTGCATCTTGTCGATCTCGTGCCCGTTGACGCCGGTGATCACGTCGCCCTGCTTGACGCCGGCCTTCTGCGCCGGGCTGTTGTCCTGGACCGCGGCCACCAGCGCACCCTTCGGCGCGTTCGGATCGAGCCCGAGGCTCTTCGCGATGTCCGGCGTGACGTTCTGGATCTGCACGCCGAGCCAGCCGCGCGTCACGTGCCCCTGGTCCTTGAGCTGCGCGACGATGTTCTGGGCGAGGTTGGACGGGATCGCGAAGCCGATGCCGACCGAGCCGCCGTTCGGACTGTAGATCGCGGTGTTGATGCCGATCACCCGGCCCTGCATGTCGAAGGTCGGGCCGCCCGAGTTGCCCCGGTTGATCGCCGCGTCGAGCTGCAGGAAGTCGTCGAACGGGCCGGAATGGATGTCGCGGCCGCGGGCCGACACGATGCCGGTCGTCACCGTCCCGCCGAGTCCGAACGGGTTGCCGACGGCGATGATCCAGTCGCCGACCTTGGCGCGGTCGCTGTCGCCCCACTGCACGTAGGGCAGCGGCTTCTTGGCGTCGATCTTGAGCAGCGCGATGTCGGTCTTCGGATCGCGCCCGACGATCTTCGCGGGATGCTTGCTGTCGTCCTGGAAGATCACCGTCACGCTGTCGGCCTGGCCGACGACGTGGTTGTTGGTGACGATATAGCCGCTCGGATCGATGATGAAGCCGGAGCCGAGCGCCACGGCCTTCGGTTGCGCGCCGTGCGGCGCGGGACCGCGCTGGCCGGACGGCCCGCCGTTGCCGCCGTTGGGAATGCCCTGCTGCTCGAAGAAGCGCCGCAGCAGCTCGTCGAACGGGCTCGGCGGGAAGCCGGGCTGGACTCCCGGGCCGGACTGGTCTTCGTTGTCGGAATCGTCCTCGGTGACCGCGGGATTGCCTTTCATCGTCACCGAGACGTTGACGACCGCCGGCAACACGCGATCGACGATCGGCGACAGGCTCTGCAGCGGCGCTTGCGTCTGGGTCTGCACCTGCTGCGTGATGTTCGGCGCCGCCGCGTTCTGGTTGGCTGCCGGCTGCTGCTGCGCGAAGGCGGAGGTCAAGGGCAGTGCGGCGGACAGGCCCATGCAGGTGGCGAGCAGCGTCGCCTTGAGGCGTTGGCCGGAAGACCGGGGCGCCGCGGTTGGAAGCGTCGTTCTCATTCTCGTCTTCCTCGTTGGATCGGCGGCGCCCGTCGCTTGTCCGGGTGGCGAAGATGCTGGGCGCCATGTTCACTCTCCAAGATGTCGAGCCAGCCTTACGGTGCCCTTCCAGCGTGATTAAATCTTTGCAATCTCGCCCTCCGGAGGAGCCGGACCGGCCTGCCGCCGTTATGCTGTCACCATGAAGATCCTGGTCATCGAGGACGACCGCGAAGCCGCGGGCTATCTCCTCAAGGGGCTCGTCGAGAGCGGTTATGCCGCCGACCACGCGGCCGAGGGACGCGAAGGGCTGTTCATGGCGACCTCCGGCACCTACGACGCGCTGGTCGTCGACCGCATGCTGCCGGGGATGGACGGGCTCGCGGTGATCGCCGCGCTGCGCGCCGCGAGCATCCGCACGCCGGCGCTGATCCTGAGCGCGCTGGGGTCGGTGGACGACCGCGTGAAGGGGCTGCGCGCCGGCGGCGACGACTACCTCGTCAAGCCCTACGCCTTCGCCGAGCTGCTGGCGCGGCTGGAGGCGCTGCTGCGGCGGCGCGGCGCGCCGGAGGCGCAGACCGTGCTGCGCGTCGCCGATCTCGAGATGGACCTGTTGGCCCGCACCGTGCGGCGCGCCGGCCGGCCGATCGACCTGCTGCCGCGCGAGTTCCGGTTGCTCGAATACCTGATGCGGCACGCCGGGCAGGTCGTCACCCGGACGATGCTGCTGGAAGGCGTCTGGGAGTATCATTTCGATCCGCAGACCAACGTGATCGACGTGCATATCAGCCGGCTGCGCCAGAAGATCGACCGCGGATTCGCGCCGCCGCTGCTCCAGACGATCCGCGGCGCGGGCTATTCGCTGCGGCCGCCGCCGGCCGGGGCTACCGCTGCCGGGGCCGCCGCAACCGGGACGGGCAATGACGGCGTCTGACGCTTCGGTGACGGGCGGCGCCGCCGTGAACCTGGTGCGATCCGCCGCATCCGCCTCCGCTCCCGCCGCAGCCGCGGCGGCGCCTGGGTCCGACGGCGGCGGCCTGCTCCGGCTCGTCCGCACCAACGCCTTCCGGCTGGCGGCGATCTACCTCGTGCTGTTCGCCGGGTCGGTACTGACGCTGCTGTTCTTCATCTACTGGTCGACGGCCGGCTTCGTCGAGCGGCAGACCGTAACGACGCTCGACGCCGAGGTCGCGGGACTGGCCGAGCAGTACGAGCAGCGCGGCCTCTCCGGGCTGGTCCAGATCATCGCCGAGCGCAGCGCCGGCGAGCGCGGCGACGCGATGATCTACCTGATCGCCGACCCGAACGGCCGGCCGCTCGCCGGCAATCTGTCCTCGTGGCCGAACGCGGTGACGATCCGGCCGGGGCTCGTCCGGTTCGAGGTCGAACTCCGCGGTCCCGGCGGCCGCGTCGTCGAGACCGGCGAGGCGCGCGGCGCGGTGTTCGTGATCCCCGGCGGCTACCGCCTGCTGGTCGGCCGCGATCTGCGCGACGCGGCGGCGTTCCGCGTCCGCGTCACCGAGACGCTGGGTTGGGCCGGGCTGCTGACGCTGGCGCTCGGGCTGATCGGCGGCGTGCTGATCAGCCGGCACATGCTGCGCCGCGTCGAGGCGGTGAGCGAGACCGCGGCCCGGATCATCGCCGGCGACCTGACGCAGCGCGTACCGCTCGCCGGCACCGGCGACGAGTTCGACCAGCTCGCGGCGAACCTCAACGCGATGCTCGACCAGATCGCGCGGCTGATGGCGGCGCTGCGCGAGGTCACCGACAACGTCGCGCACGACCTCCGCACGCCCCTGGCCCGGCTGCGCGCCCGGCTGGAGGTCGCCCTGATCGAGCAGCAGGGGAATGCGGCGGCGCGGTACGAGGAGGCGATCCGCGAGACGATCGCCGAGGCCGACCGCCTGCTCGCGACGTTCACGGCGCTCCTCAGCATCGCCGAGGCCGAGTCCGGGTCGCCGCGCGCCGGCATGGCGCCGCTCGACCTCGCCGCGCTCGCCCGCGCCGTGGCCGAACTGTACGAGCCGGCGGCGGAGGAGGAAGGACTCGCCGTCGCGGTCGAGACGCCGGCGGAGCCGGTGATGGTCCGCGGCGACGGCCACCTGCTCTCGCAGGCCGCCGCGAACCTGCTCGACAACGCCCTGAAATACGCGCCGGAAGGGCGCGTCACCGTCACGGTGGAAGCCGATGCCGAGCGCGGCGAGGCGAGGCTCTCGGTCGCCGACGAGGGGCCGGGCATCCCGCCGGACAGGCGCGACGCGGTCTTCGACCGCTTCGTCCGGCTGGAGACCAGCCGCAGTACCCCCGGCAACGGCCTCGGCCTCAGCCTCGTCCGCGCTGTCGCGACGCTGCACGGCGGCGCGGTGCGGCTGGAGGACAACGCGCCGCACGGGCTGAAGGCGGTGCTGGTGCTACCGCTTCTGCCGCCCGCCGCTGCTGCTGCTGCCGCCACCGCCGCCGGGGACAGCCCAGTGACGGAGAGCTGCTTCGAAAATACAGGCGCATAACAGGAGCTGTCGAAGCGGGATTTCTTGTTTTTCAACATTTTGCGAGCGTTTCTTTAGAAAAAGAACAGGTCATTGCGCCTGTTCTTTTCCTGTTATCTTCCTGTTTCCCTCCTGTTTTTCGCGCACATTCCGCCTGCACGGCCGACGTGGCCGTCATCGGCGGCTGCCGCCACGGGCGAATGCGAGCGCCCGCGTCCATCATGGATTTACGATGAGAAAGAGCGCGGCCGCCGGCAAATGACCGCCAGCCAGCATATTACATCCATTTTGGAAATTCCGTCACGCGTTTCGGCCGGACCGTAGTCATGGCCGCTCCGGTCGATTGTGCCCCGATCGCGCGCCGGTTGCAGATAGTGCGGTATGGCTTCCAAGCCATACGGCGCTGCGTGTCGGCGTCTTCCGGAGCTTGCAGGTCGCGCCCGACATTGACGCCCCAGGGTGTGCCGGTTCGTGACGCGATAGAAGCGGAGCGCGCACGACCCCATTCATCGCTGAACCGGAACGGCGGTTGTCCGGTGCGGCGACCGATCGGCATCATCGATCGAATGCAGAGAACGAATGTGTTGGATCGATCGTCCGACCGGCCCGACTTTCCCGTCATCCTTGACGGAGATAGGACATGTCGGAAACCACCTTCAGCCACGCCGTTGCGGCAGCCGGACGCAACGGCGCCGGGCATGGCGTCCGCCGCCGCATGGCGGCGACTTATCTTTCGGGACACGGGATCGTTCCCGGCCTGCTGCTTGCCTCGTCCGTCGC
>DASWRT010000398.1:0-7307 GCA_036403035.1 Allostellaceae bacterium
GCCACCAGCCGCGGGCGGCGTGCTTGGAAACGCACTGCTTCCCTCCTAGCACACCTGCTGGCGCTGGGCTTGCTGAAGTCAACGGTTGTTGACATTATCCGGCCATGAACAGCACAGCACCGAAACGCCCGAGGAAAGCTGCGACATGGACATTTATCACGCGTGGTGCGATCTCAAGCATGGCGTAAGCGACCCCGCTTTCAGCGAGGGCGTCACCCGCTACATGGGCCATCTCAAGGAAGCTGGATTGATCGAGGGATGGCGTCTTACGCGCCGCAAGCTCGGCTTCGGCGTCAAGGGATTAGGCGAGTTCCACCTGATGATCGAGGTGAAGAATTTGCGCCAGCGTGAAGACGCGTTCGAACGTGTCGCCGGCCGCTGCGAACCGACCGAGGGCTTCCATTTCGGCGTCAACTCGCTTGTCGATAACGCGACCTTCGCCCTCTATCGAGATTTCCCCGACGCATTCCGCCGTCATGGCGAGGAAAAGTTTTAAGAGCGTATAACCAGCCGCCGCAGGGTGGTGACGAGTCATGACGGCTTCTTGCCCTCATCGCGGTCGTACGCCCGGACGGACAACGTTATGCGCCGTCTGCGCCAGACTGCGTGAAGGACGGTCTCCAGAGTGGCGGAGATTATGACAAACCTGGTGATCCGTGGTGGGCGCGAGAGGGATTGAACCTCTGACCCCTCCCGTGTGAAGGGAGTGCTCTCCCGCTGAGCTACGCGCCCGATCCGCGACGGGATCTCGTCGAAGGACGGATGGCACGGTATAGGTGGCGGGCCGCGCCGATGTCAAGGCAGGCGCGGGCGCGGCGTCCGCCGTTGAACGTTGCCGAAACTCCTCCCGTTCGATGCACATGAGTTCGCGTTCGCTTGCCTCCGAGTTCCTGCATCGCCGCGGCGTCGCGCTTGCGGCGGCTGCGGCTGTAGCCGTCTTCGCGGCGGCGTCGGCGCATGCCGCTGCGGCCGACCCGGTGCGGCTGCGGTACGACGTGTACAACAGCGGCTTCCGCGTCCTGAGCTTCACCGTCAACGTGACGGAGGAGGCGCGCTCATACCGGATCGACGGGCAGTTCGAGACGCGCGGCGTCGTCGACGTGCTGATGGGCCTGACCTCGCGCATCGAGGCCGAGGGGGAGATCGGCGCGGGCGGCAATATCCGGCCGCGGCGCTATGCGAGCTTCAGCCGAGTCCACGGAACGAACCGGCACATCGTCATGGACTATCGACCCGACGGCTCGGTCGCGGTCGATGCGACGCCGGATGACGAGGAGCGTACGCCGGTGTCGCCGGCGCAGATCGCGAACACGGTCGATGCGCTGAGCGCCGCCGTCCAGATCAGCCGCTCGCTCGCCGAGACCGGCGGTTGCGAGCGCACGATCCCGGTGTTCGACGGGCGGCGCCGATACGACATGCAGGTCAGCGACCGCGGGGAGCAGGTCGTGACGCCGTCGCGGTATTCGCTATTCGCCGGCCCGGCGCACGCCTGCTACTCCAAGGTCCGGCGGATCGCCGGATATACGCTCGACGCGCCGAAGAAGCCGCCGCGCGACGACGGGACGTTCTGGCTGACCCGCTTGACCCCGGACGGGCCGCCCGTGCCGGTGCGGATGGAGTTCGACGGCAATTGGGGCACGTCGGTCGTCCACCTCGTCGAGGTCACGGCCGGCGGGACGACGCGCCGGCTCGCGGAGTGAGCGCGGGCCGGGCGGCGGGCGGCGGGTGGGCGCGTCCGATCCGTCAGGCCGCCCGGCAGTCCTCGCCGGGGCACGGCACCACCTCGACGGTGACGTGGGCGAGATCGTCCAGCCCGCCCAGCAGGGACTTGTAGTGACCGGGATGCCGGGGCGCATGCGTCATCACCGAGATGATGGCGGCGAGGTGGTGCGGCCCGACGCGCCATAGATGCAGGTCGGTGATGCGGTTGTCCGCCTCCCGCTCGATCCGCCGCCGGATCGCGTCGGCCGTCGCGGCGCTCGCTTCCTCGTCCAGCAGCACGCGCGTCGAGCCGCGGATCAGGCCGTAGGACCACCACAGGATCACCGCGGCGCCGACGAGGCCCATCGCCGGATCGAGCCACGACCAGCCGAGATAGCGGCCGCCGGCGAGCGCGACGATGGCAAGCACGGAGGTCAGCGCGTCGGCGAGCACATGGACGTACGCGGAGCGCAGATTGTGGTCGTGGCGATGGTCCTCGCCATGATCGTGATGATCGCGTTCGTGCCCGGCGTCCGCATGCTCGCCGTCATCGTGATGATGGTGATGGTGATGTTCGCCGAGGAGGAAGGCGCTCGCGAGGTTGACGCCGAGGCCGAGCGCCGCGATTAGCATGGCCGCGCCGAAATCGATCGGCACCGGCGCCGCGAGCCGCTGAACGGATTCCCAGGCCATCAGCAGGGCGATCATGCCGAGCACCACCGCGCTGGTATATCCGGCGAGGGCGCCGACCTTGCCGGTGCCGAACGTGTACCGCCGGCTTCTGGCGTTCCGGCGGGCATAGGCGTAGGCGGCGGCGGCGAGGCTGAGCGCCGCGACGTGGCTCGCCATGTGAAAGCCGTCGGCGAGCAGGGCCATCGAGCCGAACATCGTCCCGGCGGCGATCTCGGCGATCATCATGACGGCGGTCAGCGCGACGACCATGCGGGTCCGCCGCTCGCCGAGGCTCTGCTCCTCGTCGACATAGACGTGATCGTGCGTGTGCGCGGCATGTGCGGTGGCCTGGAGGTGCATGAGACGTCTCCGGGTAGTGGGGGGCGGTCAGGGAAAGGTCAGAAGAACTCCGTTCCGGTGAACGCGAGGAGGCCGAGCGCGGCAAAAATCGCGGCGGCGACGTAGCGCACGAGCTTGAGGTTGATCCTGTGCCCGGCGGCGTGGCCGGCGAACACGGCGGGCACGTCCGCGATCATCATGCCGAGCGTCGTACCGACCACGACGGGCAGCAGCGAGTTGAACTGCGCGGCCAGCGCCGCCGTCGCCACCTGCGTCTTGTCGCCGATCTCGGCCAGGAAGAACGCGACGGTGGTGCTGACGAAGGCGCCGCCGGCATATTTTTTCGCGCTTTCATCGCCGTCGATCCTGTCGGGGATCAGCGCCCAGGCGGCCATCGCGACGAAGAGAGCGCCGAGCCCCCATCGCAGGACCGTAGGGTCGACCGCCTGAGCGACCCATTCGCCGGCGAGCGCCGCGATGAGGTGGTTCGCGACGGTCGCGACGAAAATGCCGCAGACGATCGGGATCGGCTTGCGGAAACGGCAGGCGAGGAGGAGCGCCAGCAACTGCGTCTTGTCGCCGATCTCCGAGACCGCGACGACGCCGGCCGACGTGAGGAGCGAATACATTCTGCAGGTTCGGGGCCGGGCGAGCGATGGACCATGGCTCCGGCAGCCGCTCGCCCGACCCAGGCAGACGGCACCGGCGCCAAAGGTCTCGCCAACAAGGCGGATCCTGCGATCCGCCGCGCCGCCTGCACCATGGCCGTTCGGCCAAGTCTGTTGATGCAGGCCCCTCTCGCGCGAGGGCGGCTACTCCCCAGTGACCGCGCGACGATAATCGGAACCGTCGCGCCGCGCAATGGCGCCGGTCGCCGCGGGGTTGGGCGTCTCCGCCCGAAAAACATGCAAGATAATTTGCTTACGATTAGCATGTGATAATCGCAAGTTTCGTGACATAATGTGACTATAGATTTACAGTTTGTTGCCAAGCGCGATTTGGCGGCGTGCTTTCCAGCCCGTGCCGTGCCCCTTCGGAGGATCGGTATGCCGAAAACGAGAAAAATTCTGGTCGTGGAGCCGGAACGGGACGTCGGCGCGGTATTGAGGGCAGTGTTCGAGCAGGCCGGTTTCAAGCCGGTCTGCCTTCGCGACAGCACCGAAGCGCTTCGGCGGCTTGAGCGCGAATCGTTCGGGTTTGCGCTTGTCGAGGTGTTCCTGCCGCGCATGGGCGGCCTGCACTTGGCGGGCGAACTGGACCGGCGCGGCATTCCGCTGCTGATGATGACAGGCCACCCCACCGGAATGGCTCTGCTCGACGACCATGTCTATCCGTGCCTGTACAAACCGTTCCGGCTGAAGATCCTTCTCTCGTCAATGGAAGAGATCATGGCGGCGCATCGGCGTGGCTGCATTGACGCGGAAGGCATACACGCCCTCTAACGTAGGGGCGTCGCTTGCGGCGCCCTCATCGCAGCACCGCTGCTCGCGGGCGGGGCAAGCCCCGCCCCTACGTTAAACCAGCTTGGCGATGCGCTACCGCCGCTGCCGCTACACGTCCAGGTCGCGGACGAACTGGGCGTTCTGCTGGATGAAGTTGAAGCGCAGTTCCGGGCGCCGGCCCATCAGCGCGTCGACGAGCTTGACCGTCCGCGCGACGTCCTCGGGCGTCGATTCGTTCTTCAGCGGCACCTCGACCTTCAGCAGCGTCCGGTGCCTCGGGTCCATCGTCGTCGCCTTGAGATAGGACGGCGGCATCTCGCCCAAGCCTTTGAAGCGGCTGATCTCGATCTTGCCCTTGCCCTTGAAGGCGGTGCGCATCAGCTCGTCCTTGTGCGCGTCGTCGCGCGCATAGTGCGTCACCTCGCCCTGCGTCAGCCGATAGAGCGGCGGCTGCGCCAGGAAGAGATGCCCGCGCTCGACCAGCTCCGTCATCTCGCGGAAGAAGAAGGTCATCAGCAGCGAGGCGATGTGCGCGCCGTCGACGTCGGCGTCGGTCATGATGATGACGCGCTCGTAGCGCAGCCGGTCGTGCTGATAGCGGTCGCCGGAGCCGGAACCGAGCGCGAGGACGAGGTCCGACAACTCCTGGTTGGCGCGCAGCTTGTCGGTCGAAGCGCTGGCGACGTTCAGGATCTTGCCGCGCAGCGGCAGGATCGCCTGCGTCTCGCGGTCGCGCGCCTGCTTCGCGGAGCCGCCGGCGCTGTCGCCCTCGACCAGGAAGATCTCGGTGCCGATCGCGGTGTCGCGCGTGCAGTCGGCGAGTTTGCCGGGAAGACGCAGCTTGCGCGTCGCGGTCTTGCGCGCGAGGTCCTTCTGCTGCTTCCGCCGCTGCCGCTCCTCGGCGCGATCGATGATCTTGTCGAGCAGCGTCTTCGCCGCGGCGGGATCGTCGCTGAGCCAGTGGTCGAAATGGTCCTTGACCGCGTTCTCGACGAAGCGCGACGCCTCGGGCGAGGAGAGCTTCTCCTTGGTCTGGCCCTGGAACTGCGGCTCCTGGATGAAGACGGACAGCAGGATCGCCGCGCCGACCGTCACGTCCTCGCCGGTGATCTGGCCGGCGCGGCGGTTGCCGACGAGGTCGCCGTAAGCCTTGAGCGAGCGGGTCAGCGCCGCGCGCAGGCCCGCCTCGTGCGTGCCGCCCTCCGGCGTGGGCACGGTGTTGCAGTAGGAGCTGCAAAAGGCGAGATCGTCCTCCGGCCATGCGATCGCCCACTCGACTCGGCCGCCGCCCGCCGCCAGCTCCGCCTCGCCGACGAAGGCGCGCCGCGTCGCCGTCTCGCGCCCGTCGAGCGTCGCCGCGAGATAGTCGGCAAGCCCGCCGGGGAAGTGCAGCCGCTCCTCCTGCGGAATCTCGGCGGGGCGGGGCAGGGATGGGTCACATGCCCAGCGGATCTCGACGCCGCGGAACAGGTACGCCTTGGAGCGCGCCATCCGGTACAGCGTCGCCGCCTTGAAATGCGGGTCCTCGCCGAAGATCGCCGGATCCGGGTGGAAGCGCACGGTGGTGCCGCGCCGGTTGTGCACGGGCCCGGCGGCCTCCAGCTTGGTCAGCGACTTGCCGCGGCTATAGGTCTGAACCCAGAGCTGTCGCTCGCGCGCCACTTCGACGATCAGCTGGTCGGACAGGGCGTTGACGACGGAGATGCCGACGCCATGCAGGCCGCCCGACGTCTTGTAGGCGTCGCCGCCGAACTTGCCGCCGGAATGCAGCGTCGTCAGGATTACCTCAAGCGCCGAGAGAGTCGGAAACTTGGGATGCGGGTCGATCGGGATGCCACGGCCGTTGTCGCGCACCGTGACGAATCCGTCCGCCCCCAGCTCCAGCTCGATCCGGCTGGCATGTCCGGCCACCGCCTCGTCCATCGCGTTGTCGAGGACTTCGGCGACGAGGTGATGCAGCGCACGCTCGTCGGTGCCGCCGATATACATGCCGGGGCGCCGGCGCACCGGTTCGAGCCCTTCGAGGACTTCGATGTCCTTGGCCGAGTAGCTCTGTGCAGTCTTGCGCGCGAGATTATCGAAAAGATCAGCCATGACCGGGAGATAAGCGGGAGTAAGGAACGTTGGACGCGAGGCCGCGAGCCCGATGGTGTAGTCTCGCGGCGGGAACTCTACAACATGTGGGGATACGATGCCAGGAAACGAAGAACAAAAGCGGACTGAGCCGGCCCTGCGGACGATCGCGATGCCCGCCGACACGAATCCGAACGGCGACATCTTCGGCGGCTGGCTGCTTTCGCAGATGGATCTTGCCGGCGGCAGCGTCGCGTCGCAGCGGGCGCGCGGGCGAGTCGCCACGGTGGCGCTCACGGGCATGACGTTCCACCTGCCGGTCCATGTGGGCGACGAGGTGAGCTGCTACGGCGAGATCGAGAAGGTCGGACGCAGCTCGATCACGATTCGCGTCGAGACCTGGACGCGGCGCCGCGACGGCGGCGAGACCGTCAAGGTCACCCAAGGCACGTTCACCTACGTTGCGATCGACGCGGACGGCCGGCCGCGTCCCGTGCCTCCCGTGCCGGCCGCGTAAACCGACGAGAAACGGCCAAATAAAGAGAGCGAGCCGGCAAGTAACGCCCGAGTCGTTCCTGTGACAAAGGAGTGGCACGGGAACGCACCGCCGCATGTCCCTGTTCCGACGGATGGATCTACTAAGGAGATAACGTCGGGAGGCGGGCGGCGATGTACCGGATGCTACGGGTTGTCGGAATTTTCTGTGCGGCGGCGGCGAGTCTCGGCGCCTGTACTACGGCCGAGGCGCCGGCGCCGGAACCCGCCACACAGACGGTCGCCGCCTATGCGCCGACTCCGGAGCCGGTCTACGAGGAAGTCGGCACGGCGTCCTGGTACGGTCCCTGGCACCAGGGCCGCAAGACCGCGAGCGGCGAGCGTTTCGACATGAACGCCCTGACGGCGGCGCACCCGAGCCTGCCGCTCGACACCAAGGCGCGCATCACGAACCTGGAGAACGGGCGGAGCGTCGAGGTCACCGTCAACGACCGCGGTCCTTACGTGAGGGGCCGAGTGATCGACCTCTCGAAGCGAGCCGCCGAGAAGCTCGGCATGAAGAAGCAGGGCACGGCGACCGTCCGT
>DASWRT010000399.1:0-28891 GCA_036403035.1 Allostellaceae bacterium
CAAGGAGCGCTTTCGCAAGCTCGATCCGGCGGCGCAGCACGAAGCCGTGCGGACTTTCCCCGGTCGACCGCTTGAAGCCGCGGGCGAAGTGAAAGGTGCTCAGGCCGGCGACCATCGCCAGGTCGCCGACCGCGAGGGGACGGTCGATGTTCGCTTCGACGAACTCGGCGACTCGCCGGAGCGCTGCCGGTGCGATCCCGCCGCGGGCGGCGAGCGCCCGCCGAACGGCGCCGGTTTTGCCGCGCTCGGTGTAGCGCGACGCAAGATACGCGAGCAGCATCTGGCCAGCATGCGAGACGGCCAGCCTGTCGGCGGGCTCGTTCCAGTCGAGCGGCAATACCGCGGCGCGGATGACGGTTTCGAGATACCGGTCGTGGAAGTAGGTCGCGTCACGCAGCGTGACGGAGGCCGGATCGGCGTCCAGCGCCTCGACGGCGATGCGGTCGAAGGCGCGCCGCGGCACGTACAGGTGGAACATCCTGACCGGGCCGCTCACGTCCCAGTCCGTGGTGACGCCCGACGGCATGACGCACAGGCTGCCGGTCCCGGCGCCGCCGATGACCGACGTGCCGCGCCGGCGACGGATCTCGTCGCCGCCTTCGACGTAGAGGCTCAGCGTATGGTGTTCGGGCTCCGCGTACTCGGTGCGCGTGGTCTCGTTGCGCTCCCACAGGGCGGCGGCGATGCCGTCGCCGAAACGCGCCGAAGCGCGCAGAGGCACGCCGGCGTTCCGGAGGCAGTCGTATACGGTGAAGCCGCGAAGGTCCGTCGAGCTCATGGCCAGCCGATGCAGGGACGACCAGATCCGACAACACCACCGGCGAGGCCGGATCGCAAGCGGTTCGATGATGGTCCATCTACTTTGCGGCAAGATTCTGATAACGCGGCAACGGCGTGTCAGACACAGTCGCAATGCGCCCGCTATATCGGGCGTAACGCTTATCTGCGAAGGGCTGATGCCGCATGACGGCGCTTCTGTTCGCGGCGCTCGTCGCCGCCTGGGGAACCACGTGGTTCGCGATCAAGCTGCAGCTCGGACCGGTGCCGGCCGAGGTATCGATCTGCTACCGGTTCGCCGTCGCTGCCGCCGTGCTCTGGGCCGGGCTGTGGCTGACCGGCCGGCTCCGGCCGGTTCCGGCCGGGCGGCACGGCTGGATTGCCCTGATGGGCGTCACGCTGTTCGGCCTGAACTTCATCCTGCTCTATGCCGCGACGGGGTACGTCGCGAGCGGCATCGTCTCGGTGCTGTTCAGCATGGCGACCGTGTTCAACGCCTTCAATCAATGGCTTTTCCTGCGTCGCCGCCCGACCCCGCGTGCGCTCCTCGGCGCGGCGCTGGGCATTGCCGGGATCGCGCTCCTGTTCGGCGAGCAGCTCGCGCACTTCGAGGTGAACGGCGCCACGGCGGCCGGGATCGCGCTCGGGCTCGCCGGCACTTTCTCCTTCTCGCTCGGCAACCTTGTCTCGATGCGCGCGACCGCAGGCGGGCCGGACCTGCCGAACGCCGTCGCGCGCGGGATGACCTGGAGCGCGGCGTTCCTGGCGCTGTACGCTCTCGCGCGCGGCCGGACATTCGTGATCGACCTGTCGCCGAGCTATCTGCTGAGCCTCGCGTACCTCGCCGTACCGGGCTCGGTCGTCGGATTCCTCGCCTATCTGTCCCTGGTCAAGCGCGTCGGCGCCGATCGCGCGGCCTATGCGACCGTTCTGTTCCCGGTCGTCGCCCTCGCGGTCTCTACCGTCTTCGAGGGATATGTCTGGACGCCGTCGGCGGTTGCAGGGCTCCCGCTGGTCCTGCTCGGCAACGTCGTGATCTTCGCACGGCTGCCGTCCGGCGTGCTCTTCAGACGCCGCACCGGATTGTCCGTCGGTTGAGTGATCTTACGGCCAAGCCGTCCTGATCGCCGCGGGGCCGGCGCCGATCGTGAGCGGCTTGCCTGCGGAGAGCTTGTCCCGTTCCCAGCGGAACACGGCGATCGTCCGCTCGACCATGTTCTCGACAAGGATGGTGCGGCCGTCCTTCGCGAAGGCGATCCCTTGCGACCACTGGCCGATCGGCGCTTCCGCGAGCTTCCGCAGGTGTTTTCCCTCCACCGCGAAAAGCAGGAGGCGGCCCTGGTTGGCGTAGAACGGCGAACTGTGCGCCTTGGTCGTGCCGTTCTGGATGCCGATCGCCAGGATCTTCCCATCGGGGGAGAATTTCAGCCCTTCGGGGCTGCTGCCGACGCTGACGGTTTCGACGGTCCGGAACGGCGATACGGACAGGTCGATGAGGCTCACCGTATCCGTGTCGCCGTCGCCGCGTCCCATGTTGGAGACCGCCGCGATGCGGCCGTCGCGCGTCACGTCGAGGGTGTAGGGACGCACGCCGGTCGTCACCGGGCGCGGATCGATCTCGATCCGGGTGCCGTCGACGTGCAGCACGCTGATCATGCTGTCGCCGTCACGGCTCAGGAGCGCTGATTTGCCGTCGCGCGTGAACGCCACGCCGCTCGGACCCGCCTTCGCGTTCCCGAGATCGAGCTTGCCCGCGGCGTCGAGATGCCCGTCCTTCATCGTGAAGACGGAGACCGTCCCTTCGGTGCGGTTCGCGACGAGGACAAGGCCGCCGTCCGGCGAGATCGCGACACCGGCGGCGCCCGCTCCGGCCGTGACCTGCTGCACGATCTTCGGCGGCGAACTCTTGAGGTCGATGAGCGAGAGCCGGTCGTCTGGGACGATCTTGCCGGCATCCTGCGGATCGAGCTTGGTCGAGGAGGCGACGAGGGCGTAGCGCTCGTCACGGGTAACCGCGACGGCGCTGGGCGGACCGACGACGCTCGCCGGGGCGTCGATCCGCGGTCCGAGTTTCGGTGGATAATGTCCGAGGTCGATGATCGTCATGCTGTCCGGCGGCGGATCCTTGGCCGCCACCTGATTGCCGTCCTGCAACACGGTGTGGGCGTCGTTCGCCGAGACGGCGATGTCGGCCGATGCAGGCGTCGTCGTCAGCAGCAGAACCGAGACGAGCGCGCCGAGCATCGTCCCCAACTCCGGTACCGGACAGCGCGTCATGATTGTTCCCTCCCGATGTTATTCGAACAAGAAGGTACGACGCGTTCGGCCGCGGCAGGAAGAGGTTGTCGGGCGGTCGCGATGCAAGCAGCCCGATTCCCGGCGGCAGCGTTCCGGCCATGGCCGGCGATCCTCCGGCAGCCTCGCCTTGCCGAAGGCTGCCGATTGCGCCTAAACAGGCGCTCCGCGTCGCACGCACGCACCGTTACTCCTTGGTCCGCCGACCTTCATGAGTGTTCCCGCACATAAGCTGGGCTGGCAGCCGACGCCGCCGTCGCCGCGGCAGCCCATCTTCAACGTGCCGCCGATGACCAAGGCGCTGGTCGCGGCGAACGTCATCGTCCACGTCGTCCAGTCGGCGCTGCCGCCGCGGCTTGAGGAGGCGGTGCTCCTCGCTTTCGCCTTCTTCCCGGTGCGCTACACGGTGCCGGGCCTGTTCGGGTGGGAGGCGATCGTCTCGCCGCTGACCTACCAGTTCATGCACGGCAACTGGACGCATCTCGGCGTCAACATGCTCGGGCTGCTCGCCTTCGGCGCCGGCGTCGAACGGTGGATCGGCCCATGGCGGATGCTCGCCCTGGCGCTGCTCTGCGGCGTCATCAGCGCGGCCGCCCATCTCGCCGTCTACCCCTATTCCGGCGATCCGGTGGTCGGCGCGTCCGGCGCGATCAGCGGGCTGTTCGGCGCGATCCTGCGGGCCGGCTTCGACCGGCGGTCGCCGGGCGCGCTGCGGCGGCTCCTGCTGCTCGTCGGGCTGTGGCTCGTCATCAACGTCGTGACCGCTCAGACCGGGATGCCGGGCGCCGCCCCCGGACAGGTCGCCTGGGCTGCCCATGCCGGCGGCTTCATCGCGGGGCTGATCCTCTTCCCGCTGTTCCGGCTCCGGCTCCGGCTGCCGGGTTGGCGCGCGCACACGAAGTTGTGAGAAGGCCTCAAGGCAGACTTCTACTAGACTCCTGGACTTGCTCGATCATCGAAATATTCCGGATTGCGTATGACACAGCCTGCCGTCGATCGGCCGAACCTTCTCGACCCGAGCAAGTTCCGCGACCCTTACGTTACCGCCAAGGGCGACCGGCGGGCGTGGGTGTCGCTCACGTCGCTCGACACGCTGTGGTTCAACACGGGCACGCTCTGCAATCTGACGTGCCAGAACTGTTACATCGAATCATCGCCGAAGAACGACCGGCTCGTCTATCTCGCCGCCGCCGAGGTGGCGGCCTATCTCGACGAGATCGAGCGCGACCGGCTCGGCACGTCGCTGATCGGCTTCACCGGCGGCGAGCCGTTCATGAACCCGGACCTGCCGGCGATGCTGGAGGACGTGCTGTCGCGCGGGCTTCAGGCGCTGGTGCTCACCAACGCGATGAAGCCGATGCACAAGGTCAAGGACCGGCTGCTCGGCCTGCGGCGCTTCGGCGACCGGCTGACCATCCGGGTCTCGGTCGACCATTATTCGCGCGACGTGCACCAGCTGGAGCGCGGGCCGCGGAGCTGGCAGCCGACGCTCGACGGGCTGAAGTGGCTGGCGTCGCATGGCTTCTCGGTCAACATCGCAGGGCGCCTGCTCTCCGGCGAGGGCGAGGCGCAGGTCCGCGCCGGCTATGCCCGGCTCTTCGCCGAGCACGGCATCCCCGTCGACGCGCAGGATCCCGTCGCGCTGACGGTCTTTCCGGAGATGGACGAACGGGTCGACGTGCCGGAGATCACCGAGGCGTGCTGGGGTATCCTCCACAAATCGCCGGACTCGGTGATGTGCGCCAGTTCCCGCATGGTGGTGAAACGCAAGGGAGCGGAGCGGCCGGCGGTGGTCGCCTGCACGCTGCTGCCCTACGATCCGCAGTTCGAGCTGGGCGGCACGCTTGCGGCGGCGAGCGGCGCAGTGCCGTTGAACCACCCGCATTGCGCCAAGTTCTGCGTCCTCGGCGGCGCGGCGTGCAGCCGCGGCTGACGGCGCGTCGTCAGCCCTGAGATCGGCGGCAGGGCAGGTTGTCCTGCCGGCCGCATAGGGCTATAGCAGAACGTTCACGTAAGCAGGGCGCGGCGGCGTCTCCGCTCGGCCTGTGCCGGTGGAGTCCGCCAGCGACAGGTGGCGTTCGACTAGGCATGCTGGACGAAGATCTCTGGAAGCTCGCTCATCAGCTCGTCGCCAAGCATGGCGTCCGGGCGACCTCATTCGCGAACCATCAGGCGCTGAAAGCCGAGCATGATGGGGCGAAGGACCTGTCCGACGCTTGGCGGGCGATCGCGGCGGCCACCGTCGAGATCCTGCGCAGCGAGCCGAGCGACGAGGAAATCGCTCATTCGTCGTCCTCCGGGGCGGGCGGCGAAGATGAGGAGACGCCGCGCTGAGCGACGATAACGACGCGGCGGCCGGCATCGCCGGTGACGCAACGGCGGCAGCTGCGGCAACCGCCTGCCCATCCTGCGGCAAGCCTGCCGCGCTCTGCGTCTGCTCGGCGCTTCGTCCGGTCGAGAACCGGATCCGCCTGCTGATCCTCCAGCATCCGCAGGAGCAGGACCGCGAACTCGGGACGGCCGGACTCGCGGTGCGTCAGTTCCACAACGCGCGGCTCCGCGTCGGCCTGTCCTGGCCGAATCTGTCCGCAGCGCTCGGCCGCGACGCCGACGCGAGGCGCTGGGGCGTGCTCTATCTCGGCTCCGTCCAGCCCGGCGGCGTGGCGGCGTCGGCCGGCCGCCGTGCCGTCATCGCGGTCGACCGCAAGGGCGCGCCGCTTCCCGACCAGGACATGGCGCTCGCCGGGCTCGACGGCCTGATTCTGCTCGACGGCAGCTGGAGCCAGGCGAAGGCCCTGTGGTGGCGCAACCCTTGGCTGCTGAAGTCGCGCCGGCTGGTGCTCGATCCGCGGTTGCGCTCCGCCTACGGCCGCTATCGCCGCGAGCCGCGGCCGGACGCCGTGTCGACGCTGGAGGCGGCCGGGCTGGCGCTCGCCGACCTGGAGAGGCGACCGGAACTCGCCGAGGCGGCAGTCGGCGTGCTGCGCCTCCTGGTGCAGAACTATGCGGCGGCCGGGGAGTCCGGATCGCCGGACTCCGCCATGCCGTCTACCGCCGCCGCCGCTCCCCGCCGATCCGGGCTGAAACGCCCCCGGCAGCGACGGCGGTAGGGCGCCGCCCTCCGTCCTTCAGGCGACGACCCGCCGCGCCTGGGGAGCGGCCCGCACCGGTCCCGCCTCGGTCACCGGCACTGCGGCGGTTCCGGGAAAGATGTTGACGTGGCGCAACAGCAGCGCGACGCGGTCGCCCGGCCGGAGTTCCGTATACTCCGCCGCGTCGCGCGGCAGGTCGGCTTCGACGGTCGCGCCGCCGGGCATCTCCACCGTGACGCGGCAGCGGGCGCCGCGAATCCCGAGCCACCGCACGGTCGCGGTGCCGCGCCCGCCTTCGATGCGAGCGACGGTGATGTCGTGCGGGCGGGCAAAGACAACCACCGGTCCGTCCGGCAACGCGCACGTGGTCCTCGCTGCCGCCTCCGGTGAAATCGTCACGCCGTCAAACCCGGCTGGCCAGATCAGGCGCCCGCCTGAAGCCGTGCAGGCAAACCGGTTCGCCGCCCCGAGGAAGGTCATCACGTCAGGCGAAACCGGCGAATCGTACAGTTCGACCGGGGGCGCCACCTGGGCGACGCGCCCCTGCTGGAACACCGCGACGCGGTCGGCGATCTCCAACGCCTCCTCCTGGTCGTGCGTCACGAAGATGGTTGTCAGCCCGATCCGGTCGTGCAGCTCGCGCAGCCACCCGCGCAACTCGGTGCGGACCTGCGCGTCCAGGGCGCCGAACGGCTCGTCGAGCAGGAGCACCTTCGGGTCGACGGCGAGGGCGCGGGCGAGCGCCACGCGCTGCCGCTGTCCGCCTGAGAGTTGCGAGGGGAACCGCCGGCCGAGCCCTTCGAGCCGGACGAGGCCGAGCAATTCCTCGACCCGCGCCGCGATCTCCGCCCGCGACGGGCGCTCGGCCCGCGGCCGGACGCGCAGGCCGAACGCCACGTTCTCGAACACCGTCATGTGCCGGAAAAGCGCGTAGTGCTGGAAGACGTAGCCGATATGGCGGTCGCGCGGCGTCAGGCTGCCGGCATCCTGCCCGTCGATGCGCAGCGTGCCGCCGGCCGCGGCCTCAAGCCCGGCAATGACCCGCAGCAGCGTCGTCTTGCCGGACCCCGAGGGGCCGAGCAGGGCGAAGAACTCGCCGGCACCGATCGTCAGCGTCACGTCGTCGAGAACGAGGGCGCCGTTGTAGTGCTTGTGAAGGCCGATGATTTCTATCGTCATGTCAGTGCAGCCGCTTTTGTGCGCCCAGCTCTCCGGCGAAGCGCCATTCGAGGAGCGTCTTGGCGGCGAGCGTGAGCACCGCGAGCATCGCGAGCAGGGAGGCGACGCCGAACGCTGCCGGCGCATTGTACTCGTTGTAGAGGATCTCGATCTGGAGCGGCATGGTGTTCGTCAACCCCCTGATGTGCCCGGACACCACCGAGACGGCGCCGAATTCTCCCATGGCGCGGGCGTTGCACAAGAGCACTCCGTAGAGCAACGCCCATTTCACGTTCGGCAGCGTCACCCGCCGGAAAATTTGCCAGCCGGTCGCGCCGAGGATCAGCGCGCTCTCCTCCTCGGTCCGCCCCTGCTGCTGCATCAGCGGGATGAGCTGCCGCGCGACGAACGGCAGCGTCACGAACACCGTCGCCAGCACGAGTCCCGGCGCCGCGAAGATGATCTTGATCCCGTGCGCTGCAAGAAACGGGCCGAACCAGCCCTGAAGCCCGAACAGCAGGACGTAGATCATACCCGAGATCACCGGCGACACCGAGAAGGGCAGGTCGATCAGGCTGAGCAGGATGCTCTTGCCGCGGAACTCGAACTTGGTGATGCACCATGCCGCGCACAGTCCGAAGGCCGCGTTGAGCGGCACGGCGATCGCCGCGACCAGCAGCGTCAGGCGGATCGCCGCGATCGTGTCCGGCGTGCCGAGTGCCGCAACGTAGTCGGCGATGCCGCGATCGAGCGCCTGGACGAAGACGAAGACGAGCGGCAGGAGGAGGAACACGCCCAGCGCAGCCAGCATCGCGCCGATCAGCAGCCATCGCCCGGCCGTGCCGGCGAAGCCCGTCCGCGTCGCGCCGCGCTGCTGCCGCTGCTGTTCAGCCGTCGCCATGGATATGCCTCACCCAGGCCTGGAGAGCGTTGATGACGAGCAGGATGGCGAGCGAGGCGGCAAGCATCACTACCGCGATCGCCGCCGCGCCGGCATAGTCGAACCCCTCCAGCTTGATGATGATCAGCAGCGGGACGATCTCCGAGACGCCCGGCATGTTGCCGGCGATGAAGATCACCGACCCGTACTCGCCGACCGCGCGCGCGAAGGCCAGTGCGGTGCCGGCGAGCAGGCCCGGCAGCAGCGCCGGCAGGATGACGCGGCGGAAGATCTGGAAGCGCGACGCGCCGAGCGTCAGCGCCGCCTCTTCGACATCCGCTTCGAGGTCGAGCAGCATCGGCTGCACCGTCCGGACGACGAACGGGAACCCGACGAAGACGAGCGCGACGAAGATGCCGTACGGCGTGAAGGCGACCTGGAGCCCGAGCGGCTCCAGCAGGCCGCCGATCCAGCCCGTGTCGGCATAGAGCGACGCCAGCGTGATGCCGGCGACGGCGGTCGGGAGCGCGAACGGCAGGTCGATCAGCGCATCGAGGAAGCGGCGCCCGGGAAAGCGGTACCGCACCAGCACCCAGGCGACGAGCAGTCCGAGCGCGGCGTCGAACGCCGCCGCGATCAGCGCGATCCCGAAGCTGACGCGGAAGGCGGAGAGCGTGCGCGGCGACATCGCCGCGGCGAGGAAGCCGTCCGCGCCGAGTCCCGCCGTCTTGGCCGCGAGCGCCAGCAGCGGAAGCCAGACGATGACGCCGAGATAGGCGAGCGTCAGGCCGAGCGTCAGGCCGAAGCCCGGAAGCGTGGCCCGCGCCACCATCGGCCGCCCCGGCGGGGCGGCGCCGCTTTCCGGGTGGAGTTCGACAGCCGTCACCGCGCTACTTGCCCGGCTGATAGATCTGGTCGAAGACGCCGCCGTCGGCGAAATGCGTCTTCTGCGCCTTGGTCCAGCCGCCGAACACCTCGTCGATGGTGAAGAGCGACACCTTGGCGACGCTGTCCTGATGGCGGGCGGCGACTTCCGGCGAGCGCGGACGATAATGGTGCTTCGCGGCGAGTTCCTGCCCGGCCGGCGTGTACAGGAACTCCAGGTACGCGTCCGCGAGCTGACGGGTGCCGTGCTTGTCGGCGTTCGCGTCGACGACCGCCACCGGCGGCTCGGCGAGGACGCTGACCGACGGGGCGACGATGTCGAACTTGTCCTTTCCCATCTCCTCGGCGACGAGATAGGCCTCGTTCTCCCAGGCAAGGAGCACGTCGCCCTGCCGGCGCTGCGCGAAGGTGATGGTCGACCCGCGCGCGCCGCTGTCGAGGATCGGCACGTTCCTGTAGAGCTTCGCGACGTAGTCGCGCGCCTTCTCCTCGTCGTTGCCGTTCGCCTTGAGCGCCGCGCCCCAGGCGGCGAGATAGGCCCAGCGGGCGCCGCCGGAGGTCTTCGGGTTGGGCACGATCACCTTGACGTCCGGCCGGATCAGGTCCGGCCAGTCCTTGACGCCCTTGGGATTGCCCTTGCGCACGAGGAACACGATCGTCGAGGTGTAGGGCGAGCTGTTGTCGGGGAGGCGCTTCTGCCAGTCCGCCGGGAGCAGCTTCGCCTGACTGGCGATCGCGTCGATGTCGTAGGCGAGCGCCAGCGTGACGACGTCAGCTTCCAGCCCGTCGATGACCGACCGCGCCTGCGCGCCCGACCCGCCGTGCGACGTCTGGACGGTCACGGTCTCGCCGGTCTTCTCTTTCCAGGCGGCGGCGAAATTCTTGTTGACGTCGGCGTAGAACTCACGCGTCGGATCGTACGAGACGTTGAGCAGCGTCTTGTCCGCCAGCGCCGATGTCGTTGCCGCGGCGGCAAGCACCCATGCCAATCCAAGAGTCGCGGCGAGGCCGCGGATGCGTCGCGTCATGGCAACACCCCTAATGGACGAAAGTTAAAGGTTCGCGTCAGCCGGCGAGGCCGACCATGGAATGCAGGAGCGCGCCGCCGCCGTTGCGGCGCGTCCTGTCCTGCGGCTCGGCGGATGAAGCCGCGTTCGCCACGGCGAGCCGCCGCCGCAGCTCGACGGATGCGCCGATCGCGAGCACGACCGTACCTGCCGCCGCGGGCGCGGCCGGAAGCGGTGCGATCTCGCCGGGATTGCCGGTGCCGCCGCCGCCGTTGCGCGCGCAGGCGCCGAGCGACGTGTCGTGTACCGTCTGGCCCTGCGACGCCGGCCGGGTCACGAGCAAGGCCGGCGTCTCCGGCGGCCGGCCGGCCTCCAGCAGCCGCTCGGCGGCTCTGGCGAGCTGCGCCCGCCGTAGCGACAGGACGAGCACCGGCGAGCCCTGGGCGAGGGCCGGCAGGTCGAGTTGCGGCGGCAGCTCGTCCCCGTCGCCCCCCTCCTGCGTCAGGTCGAGCAGGCAGACCGCGGAGTTGGTGTCGCGGTGCGTCAGCGGGACGCCCGCATAGCTGAGCCCGGCGATCGGCGGGCTCACCGCCGGCACGACGCGGAACGGCAACTCCGCCTCGGCGATCGCGGTCGCCTCGGCCACCGCGTCCCGCCGCTCGAACGGGTCGCCGGAGACCAGCCGGACGACCCGCCAGCCGTCCTGCGCCAGCTTGATGCAGCGCCGGATCGCGCCGCCGCGATCGGGGCCGGCCGCCTGCCTGAAGCAGTCGTCCCCGATCGTCGCCAGGATCTCCGGCTCGATCGCCGGGTCGTAGACCACGGCGTCGGCCGTGCGCAGCGCATGCACCGCGAGCCAGGACAACAGGCCCGGATCACCCGGACCGGCGCCGACCAGCCAGATCGAGCCTGGCTGAAGGTCGGGCAGGATCGCGCCGGATGAGCCGGTCATGAGCCGTCTCAGAGACCCGGCTGCTTGGTGACGCGGAGATACGGCTTCAGCGTCTTCCAGCCCTGCGGGAACCGCTGCTTCGCCTCCTCGTCCGACAGCGACGGGACGATGATGACGTCCTCGCCGTGCTTCCAGTTCACCGGCGTCGCGACCTTGTGGTTGTCGGTGAGCTGGAGCGAGTCGATCGTGCGCAGCAGCTCGTCGAAGTTGCGCCCTGTGCTCGCCGGGTAGGTCAGAATCAGCCGGACCTTCTTGTTCGGATCGATCACGAACACCGAACGCACGGTCAGCGTGTCGTTGGCGTTCGGGTGGATCATGTCGTAGAGGTTCGACACCTTCCTGTCGGCGTCGGCGAGCAGCGGGAAGTTGAGCGCGTGGCCCTGCGTCTCCGCGATGTCGCCGACCCAGCCCTTGTGGTCGGACAGCGGGTCGACCGACAGGCCGATCACCTTGACGTTGCGCTTGTCGAACTCCGGCTTCAGCCGCGCGACCGCGCCGAGTTCGGTCGTGCAGACCGGCGTGAAGTCCTTCGGGTGCGAGAACAGCACCGCCCAGCTGTTGCCGATCCAGTCGTGGAAACGGATGGCGCCGTCGGTCGACTCCTGTGTGAAGTCGGGCGCCGTATCACCGAGACGTAGCGACATGCCTTACCTCCTGATTATCGGTGGATTGGTCGTTGCAGGACGACGCCGAAGCATACGCCGGACTTGCGTTGGCATCATCATGCCGTCGCAGCCAGCCCTGGCGCCCGATCCACGTATCGGTCCAGTACGCGATTTCCTCCGCCGACGCGCCGGCCTCGCGCCATGCGGCGCGGCGCGCGGCGATCCGATCGACCCGCTCGGCCCATTCGGGGCCGAACAGGTCGCCGAGCTGACGGCGGAGGGAGGCGGCGAGGCCGGGGCTCTTGCCGCCCGTCGAGACGGCGAGCAGCAGGTCGCCCCGGCGCAGCGTCGCCGGCGAATGGAAGTCGCACGCCGCCGTCACGTCCTCGACATTGACGATGACGCGCGCCCGGCGTGCCGCCGCGCCGATCTCCTCGGCAACCGGCTCGGGCAGGCCGGAGAGGAAGGCGACGTGTACGTCGGCAAAGGACTCCGCGGTCGGAAGGCGGCGGCGCAGCCGCGCGCCGGCGGCGTCCGCCAGCGCCGGGATCGGGTCGTCCGCATAGACCCGGAGATGCGCCGCGCCGGCCTCGTCGAGGCGATGAAGCCGGCGCAGGGCGGCCTCGCCGTTGCCGACGAGGGCGACGCCGAGCCGCGACAGGTCCAGGACCACGGGAAGCATCAGACGGCCTCCTTCCGGCTCTGTCCGATCGCGGTCAGCAGCCGGTCGGGACCGACGCGGTGGCAGAAGTCGCCGAACCGTTCTTCCGGCCGCCGATCCGCCGCGAACAGCGCGAAGAGCGGTTCCAGCGTCGCCGCGACGGCGCCTTCGCCGACCTTGTCGAGCAGCTTGACATTGAGCCGCGTCCCCTCGAAGTCGCCGCCGACGTAAAGGGAGTAGAAGCCGGGTATCCGCCCGACGATGCCGACGTCGCCGGCATAGGGGCGGGCGCAGCCGTTCGGGCAGCCGGTGATCCGGATGCTGAACGTCTCGTCCCGCAGGCCGTGCCGGCCGAGCGCCGCTTCGATTGCGTCGAGCATCGGCTCGCGGACGCGCTCCGCCTCGGTGAGCGCGAGGCCGCAGGTCGGCAGCGCCGGGCAGGCGAGCGCCCAGCGTCGCACCGGCGTCAGGCGCTCCGCCGCCGCGACGCCGTGCTCGGCCAGCAGGGCGTCCACCGCGTCTCGGTCGGCGGCGGCGATGTCGCTCAGCAGGATGTCCTGCGTCGGCGTCAGGACCGGCGCTGCGCCGAAGCGCTCGACGATCGCCCGGACCGCCGTGCGCAGCCGGCCGGCCTCCGGCCCGTCGACGATCCGTCCGCTCGGAACCGGCAGCCCGAGATAGAACAGCCCGTCGCCCTGCCCATGCCAGCCGAGATGGTCGGCGACGCGGAACGGTGCGTGCGGCCGCGGCGCCTCCAGCGACTTGCCGAGATATTCCTCCAGCCGCGCCTTCGCCCAGGCTTCGCCGTTCTCGGCGATGACATATTTCAGGCGGGCGTGCTTGCGGTTGGCGCGGTCGCCGTAGTCGCGGTGCAGCTTGACCACCGCCGCCGCCGCGGCGAGCAGGTCGCCCGGCTCGACGAAGGCGACCGGCGTCGCGAGGCGCGGGTAGGTCTTGGCGTTGTTGTGGTTGATGCCGAGCCCGCCGCCCAGCGCGAAATTGTACCCGAGGAGGCGCTGCCGGCTCTCGTCGAACAGCGCGACGATGCCGAGATCGTTGGTCAGCACGTCGACCGAGTTGTCGTCCGGTACGGCGAGCCCGATCTTGAATTTCCGCGGCAGGTACGTCTCGCCGTAGAGCGGCTCCGGCTCGGCCGCGCCCTCGATCCGCTCCCCGTCGAGCCAGATCTCGTGATAGGCGTGCGTCGTCGGCAGCAGATGCTCCGAAAGCGCACGCGCGTCGGCTTCGAGGCGGCGGTGCACCGCGTCGCGGATCGGCGCCGGGACGGTCGTGACGGTGCGGACGACGTCGCCGCAGGCGGCGATCGTGGTGAGCAGCGCCGCGTTGATCCCGGCGATCGTCGCCTTGAGGTTGTGCTTGACGACGCCGTGATACTGGATGCTCTGCCGCGTCGTGATGCGCAGCGTGCCGTCGGCATAATCGTCCGCGAGCCCGTCGAGCGCCAGATACTGCGCCGCGGTGAGCCGGCCGCCGGGGATGCGGACGCGGGCCATGAACTGATGCGCCTTGTCCAGTCCCTGCTGCTTGAGCTCGGTTGCGCTGTCGCGGTCGTAGCCCTGGTAGATGCCGTGGAATTTCAGGAGATTGTAGCCGTCCTCGTCGAATGCGGCGGCCTGCGAATCCATCAATCCTTCGTGCAGTGCGCCGCGCAGCCCGCGGCTCTCCCGCTTCACCGCCTCGACCTTGCTCTCCCGTATGCTGCCGCTGCCGTCGGCCATCGATCGGAACCCCGCCGCAAAGAAAAAATCCGCCACAGCCAAAAGCTGGGCGGATTGCGGCCTCGCTTTAGCTGCATTTGTGAAGCGCCCGCAAGCTGATGCTCAAATCGGCGCTGTAGTCACGGTGTTCGAACTCCACCGGACGGCAACAAAAAACCCCGAACCGAAAGGCCGGGGTTGCACGATCAACCTCCGACCTTTTAGCGCGTTTGTTTAACGTGGCCGCAAGCCGGTCGGCTCAAATCACCACATAAACTAGAGTTAGGTATCGGCCGGGTGCCTGTCAAGCGTCGATGCGGGCGCAGGCGCGTCCGTCATGCCGCCTCCAGCGCCGCCGCGAGATCCTCGACGATGTCGGACACGTCCTCCAGCCCGACCGAGATCCGGACGAGGCCGTCGCCGATGCCGAACTCGGCGCGCTCCTCCGGCTTGAGGCGCGAATGCGTCGTCGTCGCCGGGTGGGTGATCAGGCTCTTCGAGTCGCCGAGATTGTTCGAGAGGTTGACGAGGCGGAGCGCGTTGAGGAACCGGAACGCGCCTTCCTTCCCGCCTTGCACATCGAACGAGACGACGTTGCCGGGGCCGCGCATCTGCCGCTGCGCCAGCGCGTATTGCGGATGGCTCGACAGGCCGGGATAGAGGGTCTGCCGCACCTTATCGTGACCGGCCAGGAAGCCCGCCACCTCCGTCGCATTGCGGCATTGCCGCTCGATGCGGAGGTCGAGCGTCTCCAGCCCTTTCAGCAGCACCCAGGCATTGAACGGGCTGAGCGCCGGGCCGGTGTGCTTGAGGAACGGCGCGAGACTGTCGCGCACGAACGCCTCGCTGCCGAGCACGGCGCCGCCGAGCGTGCGGCCCTGCCCGTCGATGTGCTTGGTCGCGGAGTAGACGACGACGTCGGCGCCGAGCGCGAGCGGCCGTTGCAGCAGCGGCGTCGCGAACACGTTGTCGACGATGAACAGCGCCCCCGCGTGCTTGCTGAGCTTGGCCACGGCGGCGATGTCGACCAGCTCCAGCGTCGGGTTCGACGGGCTCTCGCAGAACACCGCGCGTGCGCCGGGCTTCAGCGCGTCGCGCCACTCGTCGAGGTCGCGGCCGTCGACCAGCACGGTCTCGACGCCAAACCGCGGCAGCACCTGGGTCAGGATGTAGTGGCAGGAGCCGAAGAGCGCGCGCGAGGCGACGACGCGGTCGCCGGCACGGACGGCGCAGAGCAGGGCGGCGTTCACCGCCGCCATCCCGCTCGCCGTGGCGCGGCAGGCTTCCGCGCCTTCCAGCAGGCGCAGCCGCTCCTCGAACATCGCGACGGTCGGGTTGGCGTAGCGCGAATAGACGAAGCGCGAGCCCTCGTTCTTGAACGCGTCCTCGGCCTGCTCGGCGGATTCGTAGACGTACCCGGAGGTGAGGAACAGCGCCTCTGCGGTCTCGCCGAACTCGGTACGGAGCGTGCCGCCGCGGATCAGCTCGGTCTGCGGCCGCCAGCGGCGCTGCCCGCCATCCTTCTTCCCGTTGCCGCCCTGCATCGCCTGCTCCACGCTTGCTTCGCCCAACAAAAAACCCCGGACCGCCAAGGGCGCCGGGGTTCTCGCGAGAACTCCAACCGTCTTAGCGGATTGTTTTACGTGGCCGCAAGCCGGTCGGCTCAAATCACCACGGAACGGAGCGATCATATGCGGCGAGGACGGGACGTCAAGCCGGCCGGATGGGCGGTGGTCTCTTGATTCTCAAAATGTCCACCAAGTGCCAGAAGCAGCCATTCGCACCTGAGGAATTATCGCAGATGATCAGCGCCGGGCATATTTCCCGCGTTGCCTGGAAAAGTTCGGCCCGGCCGTGCTGGAACGGCCCGTGGACATAGATGATGGCGTCACCGGCGACACTCGCGAAGTCAGCGCTGGCCCAGCGCTAGCCCGGGCTAGCCGCGGTATAACCCGGCCCGTCGGGCATCGACGATCTGTTCCCGCGGACGAGCAGCGGCCGTCTCCATTGTCAGTTCCGTAGCCCGAGGTCGCTGAGCAGGCGGTGGAGCATTTGGTCCTGCAGATGAATTCTCCCGATCCATTCCGCGACCGGTTGAGCCTCGCCGGGCTCGCCGGCTGCCGAGGCTGCTTCGAGTAGGACACGCGCGTCCGCAGGCATTTTTTGGATCGTCCAGTTCCGGCGCGCGAGGCCCAGCGCCCGCCGCGGGTCGCGATCCAGTTCCAGGGCAAAGCGCGCTGCGTCGCGCAAATGCCGATCATCGCCCTGCGCGCGCGCCGCAGCGAAGCGCGCCGCAAGCTCTTCGCGGTACGACGCGAGAGACGGATCGCCGATCGCCTGCGCGGCGAGAGCCAGTCGGAGATAGAGCGTGTCGACTCTGCGGAAACCGTTCAGGAGCCGCAGGACCTCCGCCGCCCGGCCCTGCTGGTCCAGGAGATAGTCCGCGTAGACGGTGAGCGTGTAGACGTCGCTCGGGTTAGAAGCGTGCGCCTCCTTGAGATGCCGCTCGGCGGCAGCCGCGTCACCGAGCCGAATGGCGATCTCGCCAAGGATCGTGAGGGCCCATGCTTGTACGCCGGGATCCCGCGAGGGATTGCGGTCGGCGGCTTCGGCGAGAACCGCATAGCTCTCCGCAGCGCGGCCAGTGAGCGACTCGACGCTGGCGATGCAGGCTGTGGCAGCGAGGCCGGGCCGCGACCCGGAGAAGGCTTGGCACGCGTCCCGCGCCTCGTCCAGTTCGCCCGTCGTCGTGTCGACGGCGGCGAGCACCAGCAAGGCCTGCGGATTACCCGGCTCCTGCTTGAGCGTGGCCCTGAGCACCGCGCGGGCGCCGGTGAAATCGTGCTCTGCCTGCAGGATGCGCGCCTTGAGGACGCCAAGGGCGACCGGGATGTCCGGCTTGGCCCACCACCGCGCGAGCGTCGCCTTGGCATAGCCGACGAAGCGCGGATCGGATTCGGCGACACCCATCGCCAAGCGTTGTCCCGCCAGCCGCATGGCGAGATCGAGATCGTCCGGCCGGCGGTCGAGCGCCTTCGCGAGCGCCTGGATCTGCCGCGCGCGAGGGTCGGTGGTCGGAAGGCCGGATTCGAGGACCGCGCCGTCCTCGGTCGGGATGAAGGGAGACGCCGCGGTGGCGGCGGGCGCGCCGCAGATCGCCGCCACCGCTGCCGCCGCCAGGATGACTCGGGCGAGTGCGCGGGCATCCGCGCCGCGTCGCCGCCGCGGCGGAATCTCCCCTTTCCGATCTCTCATCGACGGTGGACCCGCCGCCGGCTCCGGTCCTACGGCTGCGCCTGGTGGGGCGGCGCCAGGTAGGGGAAGGTGTCCAGAAATGCCGCGTCGTTGCCGTTGACGCCGTCGCTGGTCGGCCCGTTGAAGATCAGCGTCAGCAAGGTGTCGATGACGTCGTCGCTAAGCCGGCGCCCGTTCGGATATTCGTCGGGCTTGGAGACGTCGAACTTGAGCGTATCCGGCACCGCGACCGAGGCGAGGATCTGCGTGTTCTGCGGGTTCGTTCCGAAATTGTCCAAGCTCTTCAGGATGACGGGCGCGAAGTCCCGCGGATCGTTCTCCGGAATTGCAGTGTTGTAGGCGTCCTTCAGCGGCGGCGAGATCAGTGCCGTATTCACCGCCGGATTGCCCATGCGGTCGCGTTGTTCCAGCTGGACCGAGGCGGGATCGGTGATCGGCTTGCCGGCGGCGTCACCCGTCGCGGTGTACGTGACCGCCCAGGCCGCAAACTGCTGCGCCCCGCCGACGACCAGCGAGATCGGGAACTGTGCGACGATGGCGTTGACGTTGAACCCGGAAAAGCGATCGATGCCGGTAAAGCCGCCGGTCCCGGCCACGACGCGGTTGAATCCGACCAGGTCGAAGAAGAAGGGATCGTCCCGCGGCCCGGTGAAGATCATGATGTCCGAGCCTGCCGGCCCCTCGGTCACGATCGGCTCGTTCGGCGGGCCGCTGTTCACGGTGGCTTCGGTGACCTCGCCGACGACCGTGATGCCGTTCGGGAAGACGGCATGGAATGTCTGCTTGCCGTTCTCGAAAGGCGAGAACACGAAATCGACTTGGCTCGTCGGCGTGGCCTGCTCGTTCGTGGTGAAGAAGAACCGGTACACGGCGTCCGGCTGGTAGTGATACGACGTCGCGAAATCGGGATTCGACAACGGGTGCGTGGTCATGACCACGACCAGCTTGCTCGAATCGGCCGGGGCCCGGAACATGTAGAGATCGTTGATGTCGACCGCCGAGAATTGGTCGATTACCGGCGCGTCCCGGTGATCGGCAGCCAAGACGGGGCCTTGGAGAAAGAGGAGACCGCACCCTCCTGCTAACAGATTCGTCAGCCTCAACCAGTAGGTCATAGGAATGCTCCCTGATCATGCTGAAAGGCGACTTCGCCCAATCTTTTTTCTAATATTCTGTGAAAGTCATTATTATTGCAAGGAAGTCTTTCTCGCTCCTGCGCAGTGAGCAATTTTTGTTTGAAATGCCTAATCAGGGATTGCCCAATATTTAGGCCGCACGACCAAAACTGAAGGAAACCGCGATGCGGACTTGCAATGGAGGCGGCCGAGAAGATGCCGGGCGCGATGCGCGACGGCTAGGGCGGCGGAAGATCCTGTGCGCGCTGTTCGCGTGCGCGGTCGCCGTGCTGGTCGGGCCCTCCGCCGCGTCGGCGCACCTTGCTTCGGATAGCTATTTGCGTCTCGACATCTCGAATGCCGGCCGGCTCGAGGGACAGTGGGACATTGCCTTGCGCGATCTCGATGTCGCGATCGGCCTCGATGCCAATGCCGACGGCCGAATCACCTGGGGCGAACTGAAGAGCAAGCGGCGCGAGGTCGAAGCCTATGTGCTGGAGCGGCTGCAGCTCGAGAAGACCGGGAGCGCCTGCGTGCCCGAACCATCGGCGCTGATGGTCGACTATCATGCCGGCAGCGCCTATGCCGTCCTCCGCTTCGATGCTGTATGCCCGCGGTCGGCGGAGCCCCTGACGCTCACTTATCGGCTGCTCTTCGATATCGACCCCGGCCATAAGGGATTGCTGACCTGGTCCGGTCCCGATGGGCTGAGGACGGCGATCCTGTCGCCCGGCGACGACACGGTCGCCTTAGGAGCCGCTGCGGGCTCGCCGGCCAACGATCTGGCGCGCTTCTTCGTCTCCGGGTTCGATCACATTCTCGAGGGCTACGACCATCTGCTTTTCATCGCGGTGCTTCTCATCGTCGCGCCTTTGCGCCGCGTCAGAGGATCCGGCTGGGTGCCGCAGCCGAAGCCGAAAGGAGCCATCCTCGAGACGGCCAAGATACTGACCGCCTTCACGGCGGCACACGGCACGACGCTGACGCTCGCCGTTTTAGGTGTTATCGACGCGCCGACCCGGCTGGTCGAACCGGCGGTGGCGCTGACCATCATGCTGGCGGCGATCGACAATATCCGGCCAATTCTGCCGCAGCTGCGCTGGTGCGTCGCCTTCGCCTTCGGACTGATCCACGGCTTGGCCTTCGCCAGCGGCTTCGCTCCGATGGAGCTGCCGCCCCTCCGCCTCGCCTTGGCGCTTTGCGGCTTCAATCTCGGGATCGAGGCCGGGCAGCTCTCGCTCGCGCTGCTGCTCGTGCCGGTTGCCTTCTCGATGCGGCGGGCGGAGAGCTATGCACGTTTCTTCGCGCCCGCGATGTCCATCGTCGCCGCTGTCATAGCGGGGAGCTGGTTTCTCGACCGCACGTTTGATCTTGGCCTGACCTCGCTCGATTCCCGGCTTAATCTGCCGTCGTATGCCGGCAGGCCTTAGCGCCAGTCAGGGACGAGCGGAAAGCGCAAGCAGCACCGATCAACCGGATTCAGGCGCGCGATGCACGACAAGAACCTCGGGCTCCGCGGTCGGCAACTGCAAAACGCGACGCCGCCACAGGCCTCTAAGGCGCCGAAGCGCCGGGCGTCGACGGAGTACCGGCGCGCGCAAGCGTCGCGCTTCGATCAAACCGCCGACTTCTGGAATGGGTCACGAGCGGAAGTTTTCAGAATTGAGTCACTAACGGATGGGCCGGTCCACCCGTCCATGGAGCACATTAAATGCGTCGCGGTGGTACAATTTGTGAGGTGATCATCGCCGCTCCTGTCGTGGCCGGGCTTAATCAACTTGAGCAAAATGGCGCCGACGAGGCATGTGATGTCGCGCTTCCGGCGAAGATGCCGGCGACCTTAGCGCCGCGCGTCACTTTCTCGGTCGCGCTCAAACGGATGGTGTCGTCGGACTTGTCCGCTTGCATTCGCGTCCGTTTTGGACACAAACTGGGTCTGGGCGGTTTGGGCGCAATGCCCATACCGCCGCCGCTCTTTGACATCGTGAATCCGATCGTCTCCTGTAAACCGGCGGAAAACAGGCGGGAAACGGGAAAATAACAGGTACAAAAACAGACGAATAACAAGGAGCCTTATCTGTTATTAGGTTGAAGTATGGCGGCTAAGCCGTTGATACGGCTCGCCCCACCTCGCAACCTCCGGCTCCAGGGCCTGTATTTTTAATTCAAACAGGAGAGCGGGCGTCCTGAACGGGTTCCGGATGCCGCGAAAGCTCCCACGCCGGGGCTCCGGAGCGGCTTCTACCGGTGACCGCCGCTCCCGTAATTCTCCTTCGTTGGGTCGACTTCCTGGTTGTTCGCCGGTTCGTTCGAGTTCGGAACGACCTGCGGGGAAAGCGACGTTCCGTTCGGCCCGCCTGCGGACGGGTGGGAGTAGTACGGTGAAGAATCGCTGTAGCCCGACGAGCATGCGCCCGCCGTCAGTGCGAGGAGTACGGCGGCGGCGACGGCCGTCGAGCGTCGGATCGTCATGAGAGTCCTTCCGGGTGAAATGGGCGCCGGCCCCTCTCCCTCCGCAAAGCCGCCGCGGAAGGAGAGGGCAGGGGCATCGGTCAGTGGGCATCGCCGGGCTTGGCGCCGGCATGCTGCGGGGCCGCCGCGGCGCGCTGCGGCATCGCCGTTCCCGCCCCGGCGGCGGCGGCGCCCTGCTGCGGCATCAGCTCGACCTTGATCCAGCCGGGCTGGCGCTTGTCGAACGCCTTGAAGGCGTCGATGGCGCCGGTCAGCGGCTCGACCTTGGTGAGGATCGCGCGCGGGTCGATGACCCCCGTGCGCACCAGTTCGACGAGATGCGGGATGTATTTGCGGTGGTTGCAGTTCCCCATCTTCAGCGTGAGGTTCTTGTTCATCGCCTCGCCGATCGGGAAGGTGTTCATCGTCGGCGGGTAGACGCCGATGATCGACAGCGTGCCGGCCTTGGCGAGAGCCTGGATCGCCCACATCAGCACTTGGCTCGGCGCGTCGCCCGGCACCCAGTTGCCGTCCTGCGGGTTCTGCTGCGGGGCGACCTGCTGCAGGTCCTTCTCGAACTGCTGCTCCTGCTGCTGGGCCTGCTTCGCGGCCGGGCCGGCATGGGCGTGCTGGGCGTCGACGCCGACCGCATCGATCACCCGGTCGACGCCGATGCCGCCGGTCAGCTGCTTGATCGTCTCGACCGGGTCCTCGCGCTCGAAGTCGATCACCTCGGCGCCCTGGCGCTTCGCCATCTCCAGCCGGTCGGGCAGGCGGTCGACGGCGAGCACGCGGCCGGCGCCCATCATCTTGGCGCTGGCGATCGCGAACTGGCCGACCGGGCCGCAGCCGAACACGGCGACCGTGTCGCCGGGCTTGATCTCGGCAATATCTGCACCGAACCAGCCGGTCGGGAAGATGTCGGAGATCAGGATCGCCTGATCGTCGCTCACCTCGTCCGGCAGCTTGACCAGACCGACATGCGCGAACGGGATGCGCGCCTTCTCGGCCTGGAGTCCGTCGAAGGGGCCGGTCGGCTTGGGGCCGCCGAAGAAGGCGGTGCCGGCCGACTTGCCGTTCGGGTTGGCGTTGTCGCACTGCGCGTAGTAGCCGGCGCGGCAATACGAGCACGAGCCGCAGGCGATCGTCGACGGGATCACGACGCGGTCGCCGACGCTGAGGTTGCGGACGGCGTCGCCGACCTGCTCGACGACCCCGACGCCTTCATGGCCGAGGATCGTGCCGGGCTCCATGCCGGTGAAGGTGCCGCGGATCATGTGCAGGTCGGTGCCGCAGATCGCACTGGAGGTCAGCCGCACGATCGCGTCGGTCGGTTCCTGGATCGTCGGTTCGGGCACGTCGTCGAGGCGAATGTCGCCGATGCCGTGGAATACGACGGCTTTCATGTCGGGTCTGTCCTCGTTGCGGGCTGATTGCTTGTCGGAGGCTGGCTGCGCTGATTGGACGGCGCCGCCGGCTTGCTTCTTCCCTCCAAACGCGGACGAGTCCGCGCCGTTCCGCGGGCGGATGGCCCCGGCAGGCGGTGCTGCTCAACTATGCAGGTTTTCTGAAGCATTCATTCAGGAATGCAAATTTTTTAAAAGCGACGTGCGGCCATACCTTTCGACCATGCCGGACTTGGTTCCGGCGAAGACACAGGAGGATGCAACCATGCCGCTCGTCCGCATTTCGCTCCGCTCCGGCCGCTCCGCCGCGCAGAAGCAGGCCATTTCCGACGGGATTCACCGCGCGATGGTCGAGACGATCGACGTGCCGCCGGACGACCGGTTCCAGATCGTCACCGAGCACGCGGACGGCGAGGGGCTGATCGCCGACCCGCGCTATCTCGGCGTCGAGCGGACCGATGGCGTCGTGATGATCCAGATCGCGCTGCGCCGCGGCCGGACGGTCGAGCAGAAGAAGGCGCTCTACCGGCGCATCGCCGACAACCTCGCCGCCGCTCCGGCGAGCGTCCGGCCGCAGGACGTCTTCGTCGCGCTGGTCGAGAACGACCTCGCCGACTGGTCCTTCGGCAACGGCGAAGCGCAGTACGTGCGCTGAATCCGGCCGGCGGCGCAGAAAGGAGCGGCGACCATGCTGGCCATGACCTACCAAATCCCGCTCGTTGGTCCGGTAGCCGTCGCCGCGGTGCGGCGGCGGGCGGCCGAGCGGGGACCGCTGTTCGACGGGATGCCGGGGCTCGCGCTCAAGCTGTTCCTGGTCGACCCGGTGGACCCGTGCTACGCCACGTTCTATCTCTGGCGCGAGCCCGAAGCGGCGCTCGCCTTCCTGGGGGGCGCGTTCTTCGCCGCGCTCGTCGAGACGTTCGGACGGCCCGAGGTCCGGTTGCTGCTGCCGACGCGGATCGTCTTCCCGCCGCCCGAGGCGCGGCAGGCGGTGCTCGGCGGCGACAGCCCGGCGGCGTCGTTGCGCTGCCTCGATCCGCGGACCGGCGCCGGGCTGGCGCTCGATTTCGGCGTCGCGGCCGAGGTCCGGTCGGGACGGCGCTTCGAGATCATGTACCGTGCGGAACCGCGAGGAAGAGGGGAATGAGCCAGCAGCAGCATAAGTACCAGCCGAAGATCGTTTTCGTGACGGGTGCCACGGCCGGGTTCGGCGCCGCGATCGCACGCCGCTTCGCCGCCGAGGATCCGGGCGTGCGCATCGTCGCCGTCGGCCGCCGGCGGGAGCGGCTCGACGCGCTGCGCGGCGAACTGGGCGCGGACCGCGTCCTGCCGCTCGCGCTCGACGTGACCGACCGCGGCGCCGTCGAGCGCGCGGTGGCGTCGCTGCCGCCTTCCTTCGCGGCGGTCGACGTGCTGGTCAACAATGCCGGCCTCGCGCTCGGGCTGGAGCCGGCGCAGCGCGCGAACCTCGACGACTGGGACTCGATGGTCGACACGAACGTCAAAGGCCTGATGTACGTGACGCACGCGCTGCTGCCCGGCATGGTCGAGCGCAACCGCGGGCACGTCGTTAATCTCGGCTCGACGGCCGGCGAGTTCCCTTATCCCGGCGGCAACGTCTACGGCGCGACGAAGGCGTTCGTCCGGCAGTTCAGCCTCAATCTGCGCGCCGACCTGCTCGGCACCGCCGTCCGCGTCACCGACATCGAGCCGGGCCTCGTCGGCGGCACCGAGTTCTCGAACGTCCGCTTCAAGGGCGACGACGCCAAGGCGGCCTCGATCTACGCCGGCGTCGAGACGCTGACGCCGGAGGACATCGCCGACGCCGTCCACTGGGTCGCGACGCGGCCGGCGCGGGTCAACGTCAACACGCTCCAGGTGATGCCGGTCAGTCAGGCGTTCGCGCCGCTCGCCATCAAGCGCCAGGGGGGCTGACGGTCGCCGCCGCTGTCCGCAGCCATCGTCTCGGCGAGGATGTCGCCGAGCCGGCGCACCGCCGGCGAGGGCTCCGCGTCGGCGGCGTGCAGGCGGAGATCGACGGTCGGCAACGGCGGCAGCTTCAGGCCGCCCGCGGCGGGGCCGAGCGTCGCGAGCCGATCCGGCATGCCCTCGGCGGTCCGAACCGTAACGCCGAGCCCGGCATCGACCGCCGCCCAGAGACCGCTCAGGCTCGGGCTCGTGAAGGTGATCCGCCAGGGAATGCCGGCCGCGTCGAGCGCGGCGATGCCGGCCTGACGGAACAGGCAGGGCGGCTCGAACAGCACCAGCGGCAGCGGTAGTGCGAGCGGCGTTGCCGCGCCGTGCCGCGGCCCGATCCAGGCGATCGGAAACTGCGCGATCAGCCGTTCGTTCGCGACCGCCGTTCCGCCGCCGCCCCGGCTGAAGAGCAGCGCGAGATCGAGCCTGCCGTGCGTCAGATGGTCGAGCAGCACCGCGTTGCGGTCGACCCTCACCTCGATATGCACCGAGGGATGGGCGCGGGCGAAGCGGGCGAGCGTCGCCGGCAGACGCGTCTCCGCGACGTCCTGCGGCAGGCCGAGCCGGACCGAGCCCTCGACGGCGAGGCCGCGCACCGCCGCGACCGCCTCGTCGTTCAGCTCCAGCATGCGGCGGGCATAGGAGAGGATCACGTCGCCCGCCTCGGTCAGGGCGAGGCCGCGGCCCTGCTTGCGGAAGAGCGGCTGACCGGCCTGCTGTTCCAGCTTGCGCATTTGCAGGCTGACCGCCGATTGCGAGCGGCCCAGCCGCTCCGCCGCCCGTGCGAAGCTGCCCAGTTCCATCGCGACCGCGAGCGTCCGCAGCACGTCCATGTCGAGATTGACCGGTACCACGATGCGCGTTTTCCGAAGGGTCGATGCTGGTCCTTCGGAAAAACTAAAGTACCTGTCGCGTCGTGTCGAGCGACCTATTGCGCCGGAACGGCAATGTCGTCGACCCGGCGCAGGCTGGGGAATCGCCAAGCCCAGAGGATGACGACGAGCAGCGTGCCGATGCCGCCGATCAGCACGGCGGGCACGGCGCCGAGCCATGCAGCGGTGACGCCGGACTCGAACTCGCCGAGCTGGTTCGAGCAGCCGATAAAAAGAAAATTCACGGCGCTGACCCGGCCGCGCATCGCGTCCGGCGTCGAGAGCTGGATCAGGGTCGAGCGCACCACGACGCTCACCATGTCGGACGCGCCGAGCACGGCGAGCGCGGCGAACGAGACCGGGAAGGAGGTCGACAGGCCGAACACGACCGTGGCGACCCCGAAGACAGCGACCGCGCCGAACATCAGAGGGCCGGCGCGGCGGCGTAGCGGCCGGTTGGCGAGCGCCACCGCCATGGCGAGCGCGCCCAGTGCCGGGGCGCTACGCAGCAGTCCAAGGCCCCACGGGCCGACGAAGAGGATGTCGCGGGCGTAGATCGGCAGCAGCGCGGTAGCGCCGCCGAGCAGCACCGCAAACAGGTCGAGCGAGATTGCGCCGAGGATCGCCGGCCGGCTGCGAATGAAGGCGAGACCGGCGAGCAGCGTCGCCCAGCTCAGCGGCTCCCGGCCGGGTGGGCGCGCCGTCGCCGCCGCCGAGAGCCGTACCGTCGAGACGAGCGCCGCCGCGGCGAGGATGGCGCCGGCGGCGACCGCGTACACGGTCACCGGGCCGAGTGTGTAGAGAAGGCCGCCGAGCGCCGGTCCCGCGATCACGGCCGTCTGCTGCGCCGACGACCCCCACGCGATCGCGCTCTTGAGATGCGCCGCCGGAACGAGGTTCGGCAGGAGCGAGGCGTTGGCCGGGGATTCGAAAGCGCGCGCCGTGCCGAAGACGGTCAGCACGGCGAAGATCGGCCAGCGCGAGCCGTTGCCGGAGAGGGCAAGCGCGAGCAGCATCGCGGCGCAGGCCGCCTCCGCCAGCATGCAGACGCCGAGGATGCGCCGGCGGTCGAACCGGTCCGCGACGTGGCCGGCGACCAGCGCAAAGAGCAGCTGCGGCAGGAACTGCGCCAGCCCGACGAGCCCGAGATCGAGCGCCCGGCCGGTCATGTCGTAGACTTGCCAGCCGACCGCCACCGCCTGCATCTGCACCGCAAGGCTCGCGAGCAGCCGCGCCGACCAGAAGCGCAGGAACGAGGGGTGGCGGAGGACGGCGCGGGGCGATGCGGGCGACGAGGCGCTCTCGGCGGCGGTCATGCGACGGCGGCAGATATCGGATCAGCGCCGGCCGTAGGGATAGCAGCGCGTCCGCTCCAGCGTGAGGCCGTAATGCTCGCCCAAGGTGCGGATCGCGTCGCCGTGCTCCAGGTACGGATCGGCGTTCTCCGGACCGACGACGATCGGGCGGAACGACCGGCTCTCCTGCCCGCCGGGCGGGAGCATCGCGGTCACGAGCGCCGCCCCTTCGTCGTCGCGCAACGTCAGGAACAGCGGCATCTCGCGCTGAATATGCGCTTTCAAACCGATCTCCCGCTCAAAGAGGGCCGCCGAGTGCGGCGGCTGATAGGTCGCGGCGGCCTTTTCCATCTCGGCACGGAAATACTTCTCGACGGCGTGCCGCATGATTTCGGATTCGACGCTGGCCTCGGCTTCGGTCTCGATCCGGAACCACGTTCTTCCGCCTGCCGCATCGCAAACGTATTTCATACCAGGCTCCCATCTGTATCCCCACAAACTGGGATCAACATGGGCGGGAAGCAATCGTTTGCTGGTGCCGGACGCCGCATCAGCCGCGAGCGAGCCAGAAGACGCCGAGCAGGATGGTCAGGATGGTGAGCGGCGCCCCGACCTTGAAGTACTCCCAGAAGCCGATTGCGACGCCATGTTGCCGCGCCCGCTGCACCACGATCAGGTTGGCGACCGAACCGAGGATCGTGAAGTTGCCGGCGAGCGTCGACGCCATCGCGACGGCGAGCCAGGCGCGCTGCGGATCCGCAAGCTGCCCGACGAACGGCTTCAGGACCAGCACGGCCGGGACATTGCTGACGAGGTTCGACAGGGCGGCGGTGACGATCGCGAGGCGCGGCAGCCGGTCGAGATGCAGCGCCCCGATCGCGTTCAGGATGTCCGGGGACAGGACGCTCCGCTCCAGCCCGGCGACGACGATGAAGAGGCCGCAGAACATCACCAGCAGCGGCCAGTCGATCTCGCGATAGACCTTCTCGGACTTCATCCGCCGGGTCAGCAGCAGCAACGCACCGGCGACGATCGCGACCTTCGCCGGCGCTTGCCCCAGGAAAAAGGCGGCGACCATGCCCAGCGTGATGAGCACCGATTTCAGGACCAGCGGCCGGTTGTACCGTGCCGCCAGCGCCTGACCGCGGAGCCGCTCGCGGGTCCAGAACTCGCGCGGGTAGAAGAGGGCGAGGAGGCCGACCGTCAGCACGAGCCCCGCGGCGGAGACCGGCGCCAGCGCTCCGGCGAAGGCGCCGTAGGGCAGATGCGAGAAACTGCCGATCATGATGTTCTGCGGGTTGCCGGTGATCGTCGCGGTGCTGCCGACGTTCGAGGCCAGCGCGACCGCGAGGAGGTACGGCACCGGGTTGCGCTCCAGCAGCAGCACCAGCTCCAGGACGAGCGGCGTCAGCACGAGGCAGATCGTGTCGTTGACGAGGAAGGCGGAGAGGACGCCGGAAACCAGCGTCACAGCCGCGAGCAGCAGCAGCGGGTGATGGGCGCGCGTCACCACCCAGCTATTGACCAGCCGGAAGAAGCCGGAGAGCCGAAGGTTCGCGACCACGATCATCATGCCGAGCAGCAGCGCGATCGTGTCGAAGTCGATCGCCTTGTACGCCTCCTCCAGCGGAATGACGCCGAAGCCGACCATCAGGCTCGCCCCGACCAGGGCCGCGCCGGCGCGGTCGAGATGAAAGCCCGGCAGCTTGCCGATGGCGATCACGAGGTACGTGGCGGAGAAGATGACGATCGCGGCGAGCATGGCGTGAAAGGTACGGTTCGATCAGGCTTCTGCGCTGCGGCGCCGCGGCGGCATGCCGCTGCCGCCGATGTCCCGCTCGCCGGGGATCGGCTGCGCGGCCGCAGACTGCCGCGTTTCCGGCATCGCGACAAGAAAGAGCAGGAATCCGAGCGCAGCGATGCCGGCGAGGCTCAGGAATGCCGTATGGTAGCCGTATCGCACCTGGAGGAAGCCGGCGAACGACGTGCTGACGGCGGCGCCGATCCCCTGCGCCGTCGCGATCGCGCCCTGGCTCACGTTGAAGCGGCCGGTGCCGCGAGTCAGGTCGGCGACGACGAGCGGGAAGAGCGCACCGAAGATGCCGGCCCCGACGCCGTCCAGCGCCTGCACGCCAACCAGCCAGAAGCGGTCGTCCGACAGGGTGTAGAGCAGGCCGCGTATCGGCAGCACGGCGAACGCGGCGAGGAAGATCGGCTTGCGCCCCCAATCGTCGGCCTTGCGCCCGACGAGCATCGCCATCGGGACCATGACGATCTGCGCCGCGATGATGCACGCCGACATGTAGGCGGTACCCGCCTGACGGTCGCCGAGCGCCAGCTTTTCGCCGACCATCGGCAGCATTGCCGCGTTTGCGAAATGGAACAGCGAGACGCAGGCCGCGAACACCAGCAGCGGCCGGCACTCCAGCAGGACGCGAAGCCCCGACGGGTTGTGCCCGGCGTCGGCGCCGCCGTCCGGGCGGAGGCCGC
>DASWRT010000400.1:0-11677 GCA_036403035.1 Allostellaceae bacterium
GAGCCGGCAGGGCCGCTGCGGCCATCCCCCCGGCCCGCTACGCCGCGTAAGGCAGCGACGCGGATGCCGGCCGGGTCACGGGTTACGATGAGAGGTCATCGATGAACGAACTGATGAACATCTTCGGGCAGGTCAGCGGGCCGCAGAGCTTCGACCAGATCCGCATCTCGATCGCGAGCCCGGAGCGGATCCGCTCCTGGTCATACGGCGAGATCAAGAAGCCGGAGACGATCAACTACCGCACCTTCAAACCGGAGCGCGACGGCCTGTTCTGCGCCCGGATCTTCGGGCCGATCAAGGATTACGAGTGCTTGTGCGGCAAGTACAAGCGCATGAAGTATCGCGGCATCATCTGCGAGAAGTGCGGCGTCGAGGTGACGCTGTCGAAGGTCCGCCGCGACCGCATGGGCCATATCGAGCTGGCTTCGCCGGTGGCGCATATCTGGTTCCTGAAGTCGCTGCCGAGCCGCATCGGCCTGCTGCTCGACATGACGCTGAAGGATCTGGAGCGGATCCTCTATTTCGAGAACTACGTCGTCATCGAGCCGGGCCTCACACCGCTGAAGCTGCACCAGCTGCTCGGCGAGGAGGAGTTCATCCAGGCGCAGGACGACTACGGTCCGGACAACTTCACCGCCGCGATCGGCGCCGAAGCGCTGCAGAAGATGCTGTCCGCGATCAACCTCGACGAGGAGCTGGAGAAGCTCCGCACCGAGTTGCGCGAGACGACGTCCGAGGCGAAGCGCAAGAAGCTGGTCAAGCGGCTGAAGCTCATCGAGGCGTTCATCGCGTCGAACAGCCGGCCGGAATGGATGATCCTCGAGGTCATCCCGGTGATCCCGCCCGAGCTGCGCCCGCTGGTGCCGCTCGACGGCGGCCGTTTCGCGACTTCCGACCTCAACGACCTCTACCGCCGCGTCATCAACCGGAACAACCGCCTGAAGCGGCTGATCGAGCTGCGCGCGCCGGACATCATCGTGCGCAACGAGAAGCGCATGCTGCAGGAAGCGGTGGACGCGCTGTTCGACAACGGCCGCCGCGGCCGCGTCATCACGGGCGCCAACAAGCGGCCGCTGAAGTCCCTGAGCGACATGCTGAAGGGCAAGCAGGGCCGCTTCCGGCAGAACCTGCTCGGCAAGCGCGTCGACTATTCCGGCCGTTCGGTGATCGTCGTCGGTCCGGAGCTGAAGCTGCACCAGTGCGGCCTGCCGAAGAAGATGGCGCTGGAGCTGTTCAAGCCCTTCATCTACTCGAAGCTTGAACTCTACCAGATGGCGAGCACCATCAAGGCCGCCAAGCGAATGGTCGAGAAGGAGCGGCCGGAAGTCTGGGACATCCTCGAGGAAGTCATCCGCGAGCACCCGGTCCTGCTGAACCGCGCGCCGACGCTGCACCGGCTCGGCATCCAGGCGTTCGAGCCGATCCTGATCGAGGGCAAGGCGATCCAGCTCCATCCGCTGGTCTGCACCGCCTTCAACGCCGACTTCGACGGCGATCAGATGGCGGTGCACGTGCCGCTGTCGCTGGAGGCGCAGCTCGAAGCCCGCGTGCTCATGATGTCGACCAACAACATCCTGAGCCCGGCGAACGGCAAGCCGATCATCGTGCCGTCGCAGGACATCGTGCTCGGCCTCTACTACATCACGATGGAGCGCGAGGGCGAGCAGGGCGAAGGCATGGCCTTCCTCGATCTCGGCGAGATCCATCAGGCGCTCGAGTCAGGCGCCGTGACCCTGCACGCCAGGGTCAAGGCGCGCTACACCGGCATGGACAAGGACGGCCAGATCAAGACCCGCGTCTTGCAGACGACGCCGGGCCGCATGCTGCTGTCCGAGATCCTGCCGCGTCACCCGAACGTCGGCTTCGACCTCATCAACCGGCTGCTGACGAAGAAGGAGATCAGCAACCTGATCGACGCCGTCTATCGCCACTGCGGCCAGAAGGAGACGGTGATCTTCTGCGACCGGCTGATGGCGACGGGCTTCCAGCACGCGTGCAGGGCCGGCATCTCGTTCGGCAAGGACGACCTCATCATCCCGCCGGCGAAGGAGGGCCTCGTCACGGCGGCCCAGGAGAAGGTCAAGGAGTACGAGCAGCAGTACCTCGACGGCCTGATCACCCAGGGCGAGAAGTACAACAAGGTCGTCGACGTCTGGTCGAGCTGCACCGAGCGCGTCGCCGACGAGATGATGAAGGTGATCCGCACGCCGACGGCCGGCGAGCCGATCAACTCGGTCTGGATGATGGCCGACTCCGGCGCCCGCGGCTCGGCGGCGCAGATCAAGCAGCTCGCCGGCATGCGCGGCCTCATGGCCAAGCCGTCGGGCGAGATCATCGAGACGCCGATCATCTCGAACTTCAAGGAGGGGCTGACCGTCCTCGAGTACTTCAACTCGACGCACGGCGCCCGCAAGGGGCTCGCGGACACGGCGCTCAAGACGGCGAACTCGGGCTATCTTACCCGCCGCCTCGTCGACGTGGCGCAGGACGCGATCATCACCGAGGAGGATTGCGGCACGACCCGCGGCCTCACGATGCGCGCCGTCGTCGACGGCGGCGAGGTGATCGCGCCGCTCGCCGACCGCGTCCTCGGCCGCTCGGCGTCGATCGACATCCTCGACCCGCTCTCGGGCGAGGTCGTGGTGCAGGCCGGCGAACTGATCGAGGAGGAGACGGTCGACCGCATCGAGCGCGCCGGCATCGACTCGGTGCCGATCCGCTCCGTGCTGACTTGCGAGTCCAAGGTCGGCGTCTGCGGCAAGTGCTACGGGCGCGACCTTGCCCGCGGCACGGTCGTCAATATCGGCGAGGCGGTCGGCGTCATCGCGGCGCAGTCGATCGGCGAGCCGGGCACGCAGCTCACGATGCGTACGTTCCACATCGGCGGCGCGGTGCAGCGCGGCGCCGAGCAGTCCTCGGTGGAGGCGGCCTTCGACGCCAAGGTTCAGGTCAAGAACCGCAACGTCGTCATCAACTCGGCCGGCGTGCCGGTGGTGATGGGCCGCAACTGCGAGATCGTGCTGCTCGACGACGCCGGCCGCGAGAAGGCGCGGCACCGCGTTCCCTACGGCTCCAAGCTGCTCGCCGACGAGGGCAGCACGGTGGCGAAGGGGACGAAGCTCGCCGAGTGGGATCCGTACACGATCCCGATCATCACCGAGAAGGACGGCATCGCGCACTATGTCGACCTCATCGAGGGCATCTCGATGCGCGAGGTCGTCGACGAGGCGACCGGCATCTCCTCGAAGGTGGTCGTCGACTGGAAGCAGCAGCCGCGCGGCAACGACCTGAAGCCGCGCATCACGCTGCGCACGCATGACGGCGAGGTCCTGACCTTGGCCAATGGCCTCGAGGCCCGCTATTTCATGTCGGTCGACGCGATCCTCTCGGTCGAGAACGGCGCCGAGGTGAAGGCCGGCGACGTGCTGGCCCGTATCCCGCGCGAGTCCTCCAAGACCCGCGACATCACCGGCGGTCTGCCGCGCGTCGCCGAGCTGTTCGAGGCGCGCAAGCCGAAGGATTTCGCGATCATCAGCGAGATCGACGGCCGCGTCGAGTTCGGCAAGGACTACAAGACGAAGCGGCGCATCCTGGTGGTGCCGAGCGAGGAGGGCAAGGACCCGGTCGAGTACCTGATCCCCAAGGGCAAGCATATCAGCGTGCAGGAAGGGGATTACGTCCAGCGCGGCGATCTGCTGATGGACGGCAACCCGGTGCCGCACGACATCCTGAGGGTGCTCGGGGTCGAGGCGCTGGCGAGCTATCTCATCAACGAGATCCAAGAGGTCTATCGGCTCCAGGGCGTGAAGATCAACGACAAGCACATCGAGGTGATCGTCCGCCAGATGCTGCAGAAGGTCGAGATCGAGGATCCGGGCGACACGACCTTCCTCGTCGGCGAACAGGTCGACCGGGCCGAGTACGAGCTGGAGAACGCGAAGACCGAGAAGGAAGGGCTGCGGCTGGCGGAGGCGCATCCGGTGCTCCAGGGCATCACCAAGGCGAGCCTGCAGACCGGGTCGTTCATCTCGGCGGCGTCGTTCCAGGAGACCACCCGCGTCCTTACGGAAGCGGCGGTTTCCGGCCGGATCGACACGCTGGCGGGGCTCAAGGAGAACGTCATCGTCGGCCGGCTCATCCCGGCCGGCACCGGCAGCGTCATGGCGCGCTGGCGGGAGGTGGCGGCTCAGCGCGACCGCGAGATGACCGCCATCGAAGGCGCGGCGGCGCCCGAGTTGGCGCCGGCCCCCGCGCCGGAGAAGCGGTCGGCCTGATCCTCACGGATCCGTCGAACGGAGAAGGGCGCGGCTTCGGCCGCGCCCTTTTTCTATCCGGCCGCCGCCGCCGGTCAGTGGTTGTGGCCGTGCGACGACGGCATTTGGACCGAGGTTTCCGGCTTAGCGAACCGGCGATGCGCCGTCTCGGCGACGGCGGCGGCGTATGTCATGGGATCGGCCCAGGACCGGCCGGCGGCGACGGCACGCAGCCGGCCATCGACGTCGACCAGGAACTCCGCGACTGTTCCGTCGATGCTGCCGGCGAACAGGCCGTAGGCGGCGGCGGCGCCGGGATCCGCGGCGATGCAGATCCCGTCGGACAGGGCCTGCCGTTGCGAGATGGCGACCGTTTCGATGCCGAAACTCAAGTCGGTCTTCCGCCGCTCGGCGATCTCTTCCGGCCCCATGTCGTCGCCGGCCTGCGGAGCGCGCGGCAGGATCAGGCGGACGATCCGGCCGCGCAGATCGCGCAACGAAACCGCGCGGCCATCGGAGCCGCAGCGCAGCGACAGGTCGGGCGCGGGGATCGGCCGTTGCGCACCGCCGCCTTCGGCTGTGCTCGCCGCGGCGAGGCGAGCCGCATCGGCGTTGGCGTGAACGAAGTCGATCAGGTTCCAGCGCGCGGTCTCGTCGAGCGCCGCCGCGAAGCCCGGCATCCTGCCGTCCCGTCCTTCGGAGATCCACCAGAACAGGTCGCCGTCACGATGGAGATAGATATGCTCGGCGGTCAGGTCGGTTGCCGCTTTATCCACGTCGGCGGGAACGGCGGGACCGCCGCCGCGCCCGTCTGCCCCGTGGCACATCGTGCAGTTCGTGGCGAACAGCGCCTTGCCGCGTGCGACCGAGGCAGCCGTGTATCCGGTCGGCGAGGTCCAGAAGCTCGTCGGGTTGGCCTCGACCGCCAGCAGCCGCAGAGGCGTTGCGACGGCTGCGGCGAGAAAGGCGCAACCGACGAACAGATGGCCGGCGCGGTTCGCGCGGTCGAGCCGGCTCGCGACGAGCAGCACGATCCCGGCGAGGGCCGCGCCGAGCGCAAGCGCCATGTCGAACGCCGCGCCGGGCTGATCGATCGCGGCGGCGTCGAAACGGAAGGGCAGGGGCCACCAAGGGCGGTCGTGGATCGCCGGGGGCTCCGCCGCGAGGAATCCCGCGGCCAGGACCGCGGCGGCGGCGAGCGCTGCTTCCAGGGCGACGCTTCGTCTGAGGGCGTCCGCGGCGGCGGCATTTGACGCCGCATTCGCCAGACGCGGCGTGAGCCGGAATCGGTTGACGGCAGCCAGCGCGAGCATGGCGAGGAACAATGCGATCTTCACCGTCAGCGCCTGCCCGTACGGCGTCCCGACGAGGTTCGGGACGGAGCCGACGAGAACCCAGGCGCTCGCCGTGCCGCCGGCGGCGAGAGCGGCGACGCAGACCATGCCGACCGGAGAAAAGCGCCGCGCGGCTTCCGCTGCCTGCATGAGCTTTCCGTCGCGTCGGCAGGCCGCGACGAAGAGGAGGAGCGGGAGCAGCGCTCCGATCCAGGCGCCGGCGGCGGCGAGATGGAGCGCCTGCATCCCGGTCAGGACCCAGCGCTCGGTTCCCTCCATTGCCGCCGCATGTCCGATCGCCGCGTGAAGGACGACGGTCAGCACGGCCGCGATCAGCGCCGCCGTTCCCCGGACGGCGGTTGACTGTCGGAGCGGAACCAAGAGGCAAATGCCGGCGAGGAGGAGCAGCGCCGCCTGCGCCGTCAGGACGTGTCCGAACTCCGTCCGTTCGAGCACTGTCGGGATGCCGGGCAGCGCCCCCGTGATGCTTTCCGCTCCGGTCATCACCGCTGTCTGGACCAGCAGCCATGCCGCCCCGCCGGCGAGGCCGAGCACGAGGCTCGCCCAGGCCAGCCGATGGAGCGCCCGGCCGATCCGGCGCGCTAGCGCCGCGGGAGCATGGCGCAAGGCCGGACCGCCGATCGCCACCCGGAACAGCAGCGTGCCCAACAGCGACATCGCGCCGAGCATATGCGCCGCCCGGCAGAGGGCGATTGCCGTTTCCACTATCGCGATCCCCCTCGCCGGACCCGCCTTTAGCGTCCGACGCTGAACGTGAAGTCGCCGGTGGTCGCATGCGTGTCGACGGACACGGCCCGCCAGACGACCTTGTAGGTTCCCGGCGCGAGCGGTCCGGCGACCGGCACGGTGAGATGCTTCCGGTCGCTTTCGTCTGCTTGAAGGGGTTGCCTGTCGACCCGCTTCCCGGCGCCGTCGAACACCGAGACGCTGCTCAGCGCCGGCTCCAGCCGTTCGCTGAACCAGAGCTGCACGGCGTCCGGCGCCGTTTGCACCGACCCGCCCACCGGCGGCGTCGCGTGGTCGAGGAAGGCATGCGCCCTCGCCGCCGCCGGAACGACGGCGGCGAGGGCGACGGACAAGGGCAGAAGGAGTCGTTTCATCCGGTTCACCAGGAGATGAGCGGCCGATCGAAGATCGGACGGCCGAGTGTCTGCGGAAAGAGATCGTCGAGGAAGAAGTGGAGCTGGGCGATCACGCCCACGTTGTGTCCAGTCCGCTCGTTGATTGGAAAGATCGCCTCGATGCCGAGCTGGAAATACTGCCCCGCCCAGACGATTCCGGGATTGATCGTCCCGGTCGTGCCGCCGCCGCGATCGACGGGACTTTCGAACGCGAACTCGACGAGGGGGATAAGCCGGCTGAAGGGAGCTTTGAGGCCGATGTCACGTACGAATGACTGCAGATAGGGCAGGCTGTATTCCACGGCGAAGCCGTATTGGATCGTGTCGGAGTGCTGTTCGCGGCCGAGCATGATGCTGCCGGTATCCTCGTCGACGATCGTCCGGGACGAACTGCTCCTGAGCGGGATGGCGCCGCCGAGCGTGCCGGTGACCGCGAGCGGCTTGAGATAGCTCAGCCCGTCGGGAAGGTCGCCGAAGCCCTTTCCGAAGAACACCGCCGGCGTGACCGTGTTGAACCGGTCGGCGCCGATGCGCTGTGCCCCCGTGCCGCCGATTTCGAAGGCGGTCCCGAACGACAGGATCGCCTCGTGCTCCTCGGACGTGAAGAACTGGTACTTGAGCTGCATCTCGACATTGCCCCACCCGTATTGCGTCGGACCGCCGTCGGGGTTGAGGACGGCGTACCGTTCGGCGATCGAGACCCCGAAGTCACGTGTGATCCGCTTGGCCAGCTCGGCCGAGATTTCGGTATCTCGCGCGCCCGGTTCGTCGCCCGACCCCGGCGTGCGGACCGTCGAGACGGTGGGCAGCGACAGTTCGTCGGCCACGAACGGGTCGTCGGTCGTCAGGGTCGCCGGGAAGAAACGCTTGCCGGCGAAGCCGTGCGCAACGGCGTCGGTGCCGGCGAGGCAGGCGGAAAGGGCGGCCAGCGTCGCGATCGCCGCCGCCGGAATGTGATGGCGCACTTGAGGAAACTCCTTGCGTCCTTGCGGGAGCGGCGCACGGAGCGTCGGCCGGTCGAGATGATCGGCCGGGCAGGCGCTGCGCCGCGGATCAGACCGGGATCGGGTGCAAGGAGGAGGGAGGGCCGCGCGGCGAATAGAAGGCGGCGGGCGGGCGCCGTGCCGCCGATGCCGGCTCCGCCGGCACGAGGCGGTCGGTTACGGAGCGGACAGGGGGAGACGGCGCCGCAGGCGACGCGGCGAGCGCCTTGGCGCCGCCGGCGTGGATGAAGCAACCCGGACAATGCTGATGGACGTGCCCGGCCGGCGGCGCCGTCGGCTTTCCGGCAGCGTCCTCGTCCGCCGGAGCGGCGGCGGGGCCGTCTTCGGTTGCCGCCGCGCAGAGCAGCATCGTGTCCGGCGTCGCCAGATGGGCGGCGATCGCCGTGACGGCGAGCGGGAAATAAGTCTGCAGGACGAGCGCAAGCACGCCGAGCCAGGCGGCCGCGACGTGCCGTATATTGCTTCGCCCCTCGAGCGCCAGCGAACGCATCTCATTATCCCGTGTTGCTGGCATACAACCATACCGCGCCGACTGGCCGCAACAGGCACGTTCGGTGTCTTGATTTTCCGCGGATTGGCTGCTTGACGCCTGGAGGGCGAGCCACTATTTTCCGCGGACCCTTGCCGGGGGCTGGCGGTAGGAAGCCACCTAAACGCAGCCTTTAAGTACTTTGTTGTGGCTCGGCGCCGTGAGAGTCGGCGTGTTTGATAAGCAGGCAGAAGTGCCAGTTTCAGCCGCGCGAGCGATGCGAGATCGCCTTGCCGCGGCAATGGCGTTTGATGAGGTGCGTGAACGCATGCCGACGATCAACCAGCTGATCCGCAAGCCGCGGGCGCCGCAGGCCGCGCGCAACAAGGTGCCGGCCATGGAGGCCTGCCCGCAGAAGCGGGGCGTCTGCACCCGCGTGTACACGACCACCCCGAAGAAGCCGAACTCGGCGCTCCGCAAGGTGGCGCGCGTGCGCCTCACCAACGGCTTCGAGGTGACCAGCTACATCCCGGGCGAGGGCCATAACCTGCAGGAGCACTCCGTGGTGCTGATCCGCGGCGGCCGCGTCAAGGATCTGCCCGGCGTACGGTACCACATCATCCGCGGCACGCTCGATACGCAGGGCGTCAAGGATCGCCGCCAGCGCCGGTCGAAGTACGGCGCGAAGCGGCCGAAGTAAGGATAGGAGAGCGCGGGCATGTCGCGTCGTAGAGCCGCCGAGAAGCGCGAGGTCCTGCCGGACGCCAAGTTCGGGGACCAGGTGGTGACGAAGTTCATGAACTGCCTGATGTACGAGGGCAAGAAGTCGGTCGCCGAGACGATCGTCTACGGTGCCTTCGAGCGCATTCAGAGGCGTACCGGGCAGGAGCCGCTGCGCGTCTTCCACGATGCGCTGGGCAATGTCCGGCCGACGGTCGAGGTCCGTTCCCGCCGCGTCGGCGGCGCGACGTATCAGGTGCCTGTCGAGGTCCGCACCGACCGCAGCCAGGCGCTGGCGATCCGCTGGCTGATCAACAGCGCGCGCGGCCGGTCCGAAAACACGATGGAGGAGCGGCTCTCGGGCGAGCTTCTCGATGCCGCGGGCAACCGTGGCGGCGCGGTCAAGAAGCGTGAGGACACGCATCGCATGGCCGACGCTAACAAAGCCTTCTCGCACTATCGCTGGTAGCTGGTCGTCCGCCGCGACCTCCGGAGTTATCTATGACACGCACGACGCCTCTCGATCGTTACCGCAACATCGGCATCATGGCCCATATCGATGCCGGCAAGACGACGACGACCGAGCGCATCCTCTACTATACCGGCCGGTCTTATAAGATCGGCGAGGTCCATGAGGGCACCGCCACCATGGACTGGATGGAGCAGGAGCAGGAACGCGGCATCACGATCACGTCGGCGGCGACGACCTGCTTCTGGCGCGATCATCGCATCAATATCATCGATACGCCGGGCCACGTCGACTTCACGATCGAAGTCGAGCGGTCCCTGCGCGTGCTCGACGGCGCGGTGACGGTGTTCGACAGCGTCGCGGGCGTGGAGCCGCAGTCGGAGACGGTGTGGCGTCAGGCCGATAAGTACGGCGTGCCGCGGATCTGCTTCGTCAACAAGATGGACCGGATCGGCGCGAACTTCTTCCGCTGCGTCGACATGATCGTCGACCGGCTGGGCGCGACGCCGCTCGTCGTCCAGCTACCGGTCGGCGTCGAGAGCGATTTCGTCGGCGTCGTCGACCTTGTCGGGATGAAGGCGATCAAGTGGCGCGACGAGAGCCTCGGTGCGCAGTTCGACATCGTCGACATCCCGGCCGACATGGCCGAGCAGGCGAACGAGTACCGCCAGAAGCTGGTGGAGACCGCCGTCGAGCAGGACGACACCGCGCTGGAGGCCTATCTCGGCGGCGAGGAGCCGGACGAGGCGACCCTCATGCGCTGCATCCGCAAGGGTACGGTCGCATTCAACTTCGTCCCCGTGCTGTGCGGCTCGGCGTTCAAGAACAAGGGCGTGCAGCCGCTGCTCGACGCCGTGATCGAATATCTGCCGGCGCCCACCGACGTTGCCGCGATCAAGGGCGTCAAGATGGGCACGGACGAGGAGATCGAGCGGCACTCGACCGACGACGAGCCGTTCTCCGGCCTCGCGTTCAAGATCATGACCGACCCGTTCGTCGGCTCGCTCACCTTCGTGCGCATCTACTCCGGCGTCCTGTCGGCCGGCACCCAGGTGCTGAACAGCGTCAAGGACAACAAGGAGCGGATCGGCCGCATGCTGCAGATGCATGCGAACCACCGCGAGGACATCAAGGAGGCCCGCGCCGGCGACATCGTGGCGCTGGCCGGCCTGAAGAACACCACCACCGGCGACACGCTCTGCGATCCGAGCAGTCCGGTCGTGCTGGAGCGCATGGAGTTCCCGGACCCGGTCATCGAGATCGCGGTCGAGCCGAAGACCAAGAGCGACCAGGAGAAGATGGGTCAGGCGCTGGCCCGTCTCGCGACCGAGGATCCGTCGTTCCGTGTCTCCGTCGACCACGAGAGCGGCCAGACGGTCATCAAGGGGATGGGCGAACTCCACCTCGAAATCATCGTCGACCGCATGCGGCGCGAGTTCAAGGTCGACGCCAATGTCGGCGCTCCGCAGGTCGCCTACCGCGAGACGATCAGCCGTAAGGCCGAGATCGACTACACGCACAAGAAGCAGACCGGCGGCTCGGGCCAGTTCGCCCGTGTCAAGCTCCGCTTCGAGCCGCTCCCGCCGGGCTCGGGCTTCGAGTTCGAGAACGACGTCGTCGGCGGCTCGGTGCCGAAGGAATACGTGCCGGGCGTCGAGAAGGGCATCCGGTCCTCGATGGACACCGGCGTGATCGCCGGCTTCCCGGTGATCGACTTCAAGGCGGTGCTGTACGACGGCGCGTACCACGACGTCGACTCCAGCGTCCTCGCCTTCGAGATCGCGTCCCGCGCCGCGTTCAAGGAGGGCATCCAGAAGGCCGGGCCGAGGCTCCTCGAGCCGGTGATGCGGGTCGAGGTCGTGACGCCCGAGGACTACATGGGCGATGTGATCGGCGACCTGAACAGCCGCCGCGGACAGGTGACGGGCATGGACACGCGCGGCAACGCGCGGGTGGTGTCGGCGATGGTGCCGCTCGCCAACATGTTCGGCTACGTCAACACCCTGCGCTCGATGAGCCAGGGCCGGGCGCAGTACACGATGCATTTCGATCATTACGAGCAGGTGCCACAGGCGGTCGCGGATGAAGTCCGCGCCAAGATGGCCTGACGCTGCCCTGACGAGACTTTGAGCGGAGAACAAGGCCATGGCGAAGGCGAAGTTTGCGCGGACGAAGCCGCACTGCAACATCGGGACGATCGGTCACGTGGATCACGGGAAGACGTCGCTGACGGCGGCGATCACGAAGGTCCTGGCGGAGACGGGCGGCGCGACGTTCACGGCGTAC
>DASWRT010000401.1:0-11174 GCA_036403035.1 Allostellaceae bacterium
ATCAAGGCCAACCCGGTGCCGGACGACGTGAAGCGCCGGCGGGCGAAGTTCTGGGCCCGCAAGTCCGCCGAGGACGGCACGGACGACGCGCCGCCGGCCCGGCCGCCGCGCCGCTGTTCGAGGCGGTGCCGGGGCTTGAGCGGCTGATCGTGCTGGCGAAACGGCGCTGGTCGCTGCACTGGCTCGACCTCTACGCCGCCGTCGCGCCGCCGCGGCGCTGGGATCTCGTCGTCGATCTGCGCGGGTCGGCGCTCGCCTATCTCCTGCGCGCCCGCGAGCGGCACGTCATGGCGAAGGGCAACCCTAGAGAGCATCGCGTCCGCCAGCTCGCCCGGCTCTTCGACCTCGATCCGCCGCCGGCCCCGACGCTCTGGACGAGCCCGCGGCATGAAGCGGCGGCGGCGGCGCTGGTCCCGTTAGCGGCCGGCCCGTTCCTCGCCGTCGGCCCGGCGGCGAACTGGCGCGGTAAGCAGTGGCGGGGCGAGCGCTTCGCCGAACTGGCGCTGCGCCTCACCGCGCCGGGTAGCGGTCTCCTGCCGGGCGCGCGGGTCGCCGTGATGGCGGCGGCGCACGAGCGCCCGCAGGCCGAGCCGCTGCTCGCCGCGCTGCCGGCGGAGCGGCGGCTCGACCTCGTCGGCCGGGCCGACCTGCTGACCGCAGCCGCGGTGCTCCGCCGGTCGGCGCTTTTCGTCGGCAACGATACCGGCCTCATGCACATCGCCGCCGCGTCGGGAACGCCGACCCTCGGCCTGTTCGGTCCGAGCCCGCCCACGCAGTACGCGCCGTGGGGACCGCGCACCGCCGTCGCCGCGACGCCGATTCCCTATGAAGCGCTGGTCGGAGCGCCGGACTTCGACCACCGGACCACCGGCACGCTGATGGATTCGCTGACCGTCGACGCGGCGGAAGCTGCGGCCGTCGCGCTCTACCGGTCGGTCGAGGGGGAAGCGGCGTGACCTCCCGCACCGATAGCGTTTAACTGCAATGCGGCTGCTCCAAGCGATCGGCGGCGCGAAGTTCGGCGGCGCGGAAGCGTTCTTCGACCGGCTCGCGATCGCGCTCCACCGCACCGGACAGGACCAGCTCGTCCTGATCCGCGACCCGGATCATGCGGCGCGGCTGCGTGCCGCCGGGGTCGCGGCGGAGGAGCTGCGGTTCGGCAATCCCTGGCTCGACGGCGAGACGCGGCGGCGCTTCCGCACGGCGGTCGAGAGCTACCGGCCGGATGTCGTGCTGACTTGGATGAGCCGTGCGACGCAGCTTTGCCCGAGCGGCGATTTCGTGCATGTTGCGCGACTCGGAGGATATTACCCGTTGAAGCATTACCGCGGCTGCGACCACCTGATCGGCAATACGCGCGACATCGTCGCTTGGCTCGAGCGTCGGGGATGGCCGGCCAGCCGCGCCCATTACGTCCCGAACTTCGTCGATGTTCAGGGCGGCAGCACCGATCCGTTGCGCCGCGCCGCGTTCGCCACGCCGGCAAACGTGCCGCTCGCCCTGGCGCTCGGCCGGCTGCACCGGAACAAGGCGTTCGACGTGCTGATCGACGCCGTGGCGAAGACCGAGCGCGTCCATCTCTGGATCGCCGGCGACGGGCCGCTGCGGCAGGCGCTCGGGGAACAGGTGATCGCCCGCGGCCTCGCCGGCCGCGTCCGCTTCCTCGGCTGGCGCGACGACATCCCGTTCCTTCTCACGACCGCCGACATGCTGGTCTGCCCGTCGCGGCACGAGCCGCTGGGCAACGTCGTGATCGAAGGCTGGGCGGCCGGGATCCCGGTCGTCGCCGCGGCGAGCGTCGGCCCGGCCGCGCTGATCCGCGACGGCGAGAGCGGATTGCTGGCGCCGGTCGAGGACGCCGATGCGCTTGCCGGCGCGATGGAACGCCTCGCTGAGGACGAGGTGCTACGCGCGCGCCTCGTCGCCGGCGGACATGCCGCGCACGAGGCGGAGTTCACCGAGGCGCAGGTCGTCGCGTCCTATCGCCGCCTGTTCGACACCGTGACGGCGGGGCGAAGCTGATGTGCGGCATCGCCGGCATGATGACGTCCGACGGCGCGCCGCCGCCGCCCGCCCTGCTGCGGGCGATGGGCGCGGCCCTCGCGCATCGCGGACCGGACGGCAACGGCCATTACCGCGCCGGGGAGGTCGCGATGCTGCAGACCCGGCTCGCGATCATCGACCTGGAGACCGGCGACCAGCCGCTTTACGAGTCCGGCGGCGCCGCCCTCGTCGGCAACGGCGAGATCTACAACTACATCGAGCTGCGCGCCGAGCTGAAGGGCGTCGCCTTCTCGACCGCGTCCGATTGCGAGACGCCGCTCCACCTCTACCGCCGGCACGGCCTCGATTTCGTCCGCCACCTGCGCGGCATGTACGCGCTGGCGCTGCACGACCCGGCGGCGGGACGGCTGATCCTCGCCCGCGACCCGTTCGGCATCAAGCCGCTCTACTACGTCGAGACGGCACGCGGCGTCGCCTTCGCCTCGGAGCCCAACGCGCTGCTCGCCGCGCAGCTCGTTCCGGCGCAGCTCGTCCGGCAGGTGCGCAACGAGTTCCTCCAGCTCCAGTTCTCGACCGGTCGCGAGACGATCTTCTCCGGCATCCAGCGCGTCCTCCCCGGCGAGATGCTGGTCGTCGACGGCGGCCGCATCGTCGAGCGCCGGCACATCGACGTGCTGCCCGCAGGGGCGCCGGAGCGGATCGGCGTCGAGGAAGCGCTCGCCCGGCTCGATACGGTGTTCGCCGACAGCGTCACCGTCCACCAGCGGTCCGACGTGCCCTACGGCATGTTCCTTTCGGGCGGCATCGACTCCTCGGCGGTGCTGGCGATGATGGCGCGGCTCAACGAGCGGCCGGTGACCGCCTTCACCCTGGGATTCCCCGGCGGCGGCGTCGCCGACGAGCGCGAGCATGCCCGCGCCGTCGCCGCCTCGGTCGGCGCGCATCACATCGAGGTCGAGTTCCGCGAAGCCGATTTCTGGCGCCTGCTGCCGGACATCGCCGCGTCGCTCGACGACCCGACCGCCGACTACGCCGTGCTCCCGACCTACAAGCTCGCCCGCGCGGCGCGAGAGGCCGGGCTCAAGGTGATCCTGTGCGGCGAAGGCGGCGACGAGCTGTTCGGCGGTTACGGCCGCTACCGCGCGGTGCGGCGCCCGTGGTGGGCCGGCGGACGGCTGCCGCGCGCCCGCGGCGCGTTCGACCGGCTCGGCGTACTGCGCGGCGACCTCGCCGGCTGGCGCGACGGCATCGCCGCAGCCGAGGTACGGAGCGCACTGCCGGGCCGGACCCGCCTCCAGGTCGCGCAGGCCGTCGACTGCGCCGACTGGCTGCCGAACGATCTGCTCGTCAAGCTCGACCGCTGCCTGATGGCGCACGGCGTCGAGGGGCGAACGCCGTTCCTCGATCCGGTCGTGGCAAAGTTCGCCTTCAATCTCCCCGACGACCTCAAGGTGCGCAACCGGCTCGGCAAGTGGCTGCTCCGCCAGTGGCTCGCCGAGAAGATGCCGGTCGCCGCCCCGTTCGCGAAGAAGCGCGGCTTCACCGTCCCGGTCGGGCAGTGGATCGCGCGCCGCGCCGGCATGCTCGGCCCGCTCGTCGCGGCGCAGCCCTGCATCCGCGAGATCGCGCTGCCCGGCGCGGTCGAGAGCCTGTTCGCCAAGGCGCATGGCAAGCACGAAGGCTTCGCCGCCTGGACCTTGCTGTTCTACGCGCTCTGGCACCGTCACCACATCGAGCACCGCAAGCCCGAGGGCGACGCCTTCGCCGCGCTTGCGGCCTAAGGAAGCCTGTCCCGCCGCCGGACGGATCGTCCGCCGCCCCGTCGCGTTGAACCCGGAGAAGGTTTTCAACGGATAGAGGACGCGAACGATGGGTCAGCGCATCCGCGACGACGGCGAGACGGCGAAGCTCTGGGACCTGATCAAGGACATCACGGTCGCCATGATGACGACCATGGACGAGAACGACGTCCTGCGCAGCCGTCCGATGGCGATCAACCAGGACCGCTTCGACGGCGAGCTGTGGTTCTTCACCTACGCCAGCTCGCACAAGGTCCTCGAAGTCCGGAAGCATCAGGCGGTCAACGTCAGCTTCGCCGAGCCCGAGGACCAGCACTATGTCTCGGTCTCCGGCACCGCCGAGCTGGTGCGCGACAAGGCGAAGGCCAAGGAGCTGTGGAACGAGTACCTCCGGACGTGGTTCCCGAAGGGCTTGGACGACCCGGACCTCGCACTCATCAAGGTGACGGTCGAGCAGGCCGAGTACTGGGACAGCCCGTCCTCGGCCGTCGTCCATGCAGTCGGCTACGTGAAGTCGCTCGTCACCGGCGAGCCGCCGAAGATGGGCGAGAACAAGAAGCTGAACTTCTGAACGGAGCCAGCGACTAAAATCCTAACTGTAGGGGCGGGGCTTGCCCCGCCCGGGCGGCCCAAGGGCCGCCCCTACATTAGGGAGCTTCGCAGCTTCGGTAGAAGCAGCCCCGCTACATCCCGCGGGCGGGAGCGGATCGAGCGTCCAGCCGACCGTCTCGCCCGCCAGGAACGGTACGACCGGTTCCGCCGGCCCGCCCCCGATCTCGGCCGGCACGGCAGCCGGCGCACGGCGCAGCGTCGTCAGTGTCTCGTTGACCGGCAAGCCGTAGAAGCGGGGGCCGTTCAGCGACGCGAAAGCCTCGAACCAGTCGAGCGCTCCCTCCTCGTCGAACACGGAAGCGTAGATTTCGACGGCGTTGGCCGCGGTGAAGATGCCGGCGCAGCCGCAGGCATTCTCCTTTGTGCTCCTCGCGTGCGGCGCCGAGTCCGTACCGAGGAAGAATTTCGGGCTTCCCGAAGTCGCGGCCCGGCGCAGCGCCAGCCGGTGCCGCTCGCGCTTGGCGACCGGCAGGCAATACATGTGCGGCCGGATCCCGCCGGAGAAGATCGCGTTGCGGTTGATGACGAGGTGGTGCGCGGTGACTGTCGCCGCGAGCGTCGCGGGGCCGGACGCGACGAAATCGGCCGCGTCCGCCGTCGTGATGTGCTCCAGCACGATCTTCAGCGACGGCAGGTCGCGGAGGAGCGGCGCCAGCACGCGCTCGATGAAGACCGCCTCGCGATCGAAGATGTCGACCTCCGGGTCGGTGACCTCGCCATGGATGAGGAGCGGCATGCCGATCGCCGCCATCCGCTCCAGCACCCGCATCACTTTTCCGATGGCGGTGACGCCGAAGGCCGAGTTGGTCGTCGCCTTCGCCGGATAGAGCTTCACCGCCGCGAACACCCCGTCGCGGAAGCCGCGCGCGATCTCGTCGGCGTCGGCGTCGTCGGTCAGGTAGCAGGTCATCAGCGGCGTGAACTCGGCGCCGGCCGGCGCCGCGGCGCGGATGCGTTCCCGGTACGCCTCGGCCGCCGCCACGGTCGTCACCGGCGGCACGAGGTTCGGCATGACGATCGCGCGGGCGAACTGGCGGGCGGTGTAGGGGACCACCATTTCAAGCATCGCGCCGTCGCGCAGATGGACGTGCCAGTCGTCTGGGCGGCGGAGGGTCAGGACATCGCGGTTCATCGCGGCGTTATCGTCCGTCGGCGATGCGGTTTCAACAAGCGTGCTTTGTTCCGCCCGTACGTGACCGCGCCGCGGCAAGCCGTTAATGTGTCGCAAAACCGCACGAGGCGAGGAGTGGGACCGATGACGGCATGCATTGTCGGCTGGGCGCACAGCAAGTTCGGGAAGTTGGAAGGCGAAGACATCGAATCGCTGATCGTCCGCGTCGCCGCCGAGGCGATCCGGGACGCGGGCATGGAGCCCAAGGACGTCGACGCGATCTATGTCGGCACGATGAACGCCGGCTTCGTCCGGCAGGAGTTCCCGTCCTCGCTGGTCCTTCAGGCTGACCCGAGCCTCCGCTTCAAGCCGGCGACGCACGTCGAGAACGCCTGTGCGACCGGCAGCGCCGCGATCCACCAGGGCCTGAACGCGATCGCCGCGAAGCGCGCCCGCACCGTCCTGGTCGTCGGCGTCGAGAAGATGACCGAGCTGTCCGGCCCGCAGGTCGGCGATATCCTGATCAAGGCGAGCTACCTCAAGGAGGAAGGGACGATCGAAGGCGGCTTCGCCGGGGTGTTCGGTCGCATCACCGAGCTGTACTTTCAGCGCTACGGCGACCAGTCCGACGCGCTGGCCCGCATCGCCGCGAAGAATCACCGTAACGGCGCCGCGAACCCGCTGGCGCAGATCCAGAAGGATCTCGGTTACGAGTTCTGCCGGAACCCGTCGGAGAAGAACCCGTTCGTCGCCGGCCCGCTGAAGCGCACGGACTGCTCGCTCGTTTCGGACGGTGCGGCGGCGCTGGTGCTCGCCGATGTCGAGACCGCGCTGACCTTCGATAAGGCGGTCGTGTTCCGCGCCGCCGAGCACGCCAACGACTTCCTGCCGATGTCGAAGCGCGACATCGTTGCGTTCGAGGGACCGGAGCTTGTCTGGAAGCGGGCGCTCGCAGCCTCGAAGCTCGACCTCGCCGACCTCTCCTTCGTCGAGACGCACGACTGCTTCACCACCGCCGAACTGATCGAGTACGAGGCGATGGGCCTGACGCCGAAGGGCCAGGGCGCCCGCGCCATCCTCGAAGGCTGGACCGAGAAGGACGGCAGGCTCCCGGTGAACCCGTCGGGCGGGCTCAAGGCGAAGGGGCATCCGGTCGGCGCGACCGGCGTCTCGATGCATGTCCTGACGGCGATGCAGCTCACCGGCACGGCCGGCGGAATTCAGGTGAAGGACGCCAAGCTTGGCGGCATCTTCAACATGGGCGGCGCCGCCGTCGCGAACTACGTCAGCATCCTTGAGCCGCTGCGCTGAGCCGAGACTGTCGTTGTTCTAATTGCAGGGGCGGTCCGGTCTCGCACCGCCGCCGCGGCCGGACGGGGCGCTCCTCCCCGTCCCCACGTCAGGGATGGATCAGATGAGCGAATTCCGGGCTCTCGTCCTGCACGAGCGCGAGGGCGGCAAGGTCGAGGCGCGGATCGAGACGCTGTCCGAGGACGCTCTGCCGGCCGACGACGTGACGGTCGCCGTCCAGTACTCGACCCTCAACTACAAGGACGGGCTGATCCTTCAGGGCCTCGGCCGACTCGTACGGAAATACCCGCACGTGCCCGGCGTGGATTTCGCCGGCACGGTCGAGTCGTCGACCTCGCCCGAATTCAAGCCGGGGGATCCTGTGGTCCTGACCGGCTGGCGCGTCGGCGAGCTGAGCTGGGGCGGCTACGCGCAGAAGGCGCGGGTCAAGGCCGGGCAGCTTGTCCGGTTGCCGGACGGCCTCTCGACGAAGCGGGCGATGGCGGTCGGCACGGCCGGCTTCACCGCGATGCTGTCGGTGATGGCGCTCGAGGACCATGGGTTGTCGCCGGACAGGGGCGATGTGCTGGTGACCGGCGCAGCCGGCGGGGTCGGCAGCGTCGCCGTCGCGATCCTGGCGAAGCTCGGCTACCGGGTCGCGGCCTCGACCGGCCGCGCCGAGACGCACGACTACCTGCGCGGCCTCGGCGCCGCCGAGATCGTCGACCGCGCCACCCTGGCGCAACCGCCCGCGAGGCCGCTCGACACCGAGCGATGGGCCGGCGCGATCGACGCGGTCGGCAGCACGACGCTCGCCACGATCCTGACGCAGCTCAAATATGGCGGAAGCGTCGCCGCTTGCGGCCTCGCCGGCGGGAACGATCTGCCGACGACGGTGATCCCGTTCCTGCTGCGCGGCGTCAACCTGCTCGGAATCGACTCGGTGATGGCGCCGGTCGAGCGCCGCCGCAAGGCGTGGGACCGGATCGTCCGCGACCTGCCGATGGACAAGCTCGACGCGATGACCGAGACGGTGCCGCTCGCCGCGCTGCCCGGATTGGCGCCGAAGATCCTCAAGGGCGGCGTCCGTGGCCGGGTGGTCGTCGACGTCAACGCCTGAAAGTTGCGGAGCCGCTGAACCGGCAGCGGTGAAAGGGAGTTTGTTGAGCGGGAGGCTGGCATGACGCTTGCTGACCGGTCGAGCATGGCTGCGATGTCGCGCGTCATCGGTCTCGTTCTGCTCCTCACCGCCGTCGGCCCGGTAGGGCCGGCGCCGCTTGCCGTGTCGTCCGTCGCGCTGGCGCAGCCGGCTTCGCCGCCGCCGCAACAGCTTCCGCCGCATCTGCGCGGTGCGTTCGCGCCGGTGGCGGAGGATGGCGTGATCCAGCAGTTCGTGATGAACGTGCCGGGTCATGTCGACGGGTTCATCTTGACGACGGGTATGCAGGTGGCGATGCCGCCGCACATGGGCGAGGCGGCCGCTTCGCTCTGGAAACCCGGCGACCGAGTCCGCATCGACGGGTTCCGCGGCGTTCGCAACGGGCTGGCGCAAGTGGTCCTCGCCTGGGGCATCCATTCGACGGAGGACGAGCGCAGCCTCGTCGATGAACCCAGTCGCCGGCCGCCTCCGCCGCCTAGGCCGGGGCCGGAAGAAACGGTGACGGGACGGGTACGTCAGGTGCTCTTCACGATCGAGGGACAGCCCGTCGGCGCCATCCTCGACCAGGGACCGCAGCTCGCATGGCGGCCCGACCAGATCTGGGAAGAGAGGCCGCTGATCCCCGGCGCCACGGTCACTGCGCGCGGCAGGCTCAAATCGGGGCGCGCCGGCGCCGTGCTGGCGGTCGACGCGCTAACCGTCGAAGGCGGCAGCTGATGCCAGCGGCAGCGGCGGCGCGGTCGCTTCGCTTCCGCTCGTTGCGCGGCCGCCTCATCCTGCTCTGGTGTCTGTTCGCGGTTGCCGCGGCAATCCAGGCGGTGCTGCTGACCGGCCTCTATCGCCAGTCCGCCGGCGAGCAGGTCCGGCGGAGCGCCGTCACCGTGCGTCGGGGCGCGGACGAGATCGCCCGGCGTTTCGCCTTCTATGCCGCCGGATGGGAATCTCCTCCGACGGACTTTTCAGAGCCGCGACTCCAGCGCGAGATCACCGTCCTCGTGCAGCTCGCGCTCGGCGACCTGCCAGGAATCGAGGGCGGCGTATGGCGGGCGGGCGGCGACAGCGTCGCCTACGCCTACCCGACCTACGAAGGCAGCGGCGCCAAGACGGACGTGCCCGACGCCGAGCGCGCCCGCATCGCCTCCGTGGTGGAGCGCGCCGTGCGCGAGCAGCGTCGCGTCGAGGACCGGCTGGTGCTTCGCCGCGAGACGATCGTGCTGGTCGCGGAACCGCTCAACGCGGTTCGGGGCGTCGCCGCCTGGACGATGGGCCGCGTCTTCACCGAGGGTGGCGGCGCCTACACGCAACTCCTTGCCGGCATGGGCGTATTGCTCGGTTTCCTGCTACTGTCCGGCGCCGTGCTCGGATGGCTGACCTGGAGCTGGTCGCGCCGGCTGGGGTGGATGGAAACGGCGCTCGCCGAGGCCGGCGAGGAGCTTCCGACATTGCCCTCGACCGGCGAACGCGATCTCGACCGCATCGTCGTCGCGATCAACGCCGCGTCCGCCCGCCTCGCCGCGGCGCGGAAGCGGCATGACGAGTTGGTGCAAGCCGTAACGAAGCAGGAGCGCCTCGCGGTACTCGGCCGGATGGCCGCAGGCATCGCGCACGAGATCCGCAACCCGATCGGCGCCATGCGCCTCAAAGCGGAGAACGCGGTGGGCCGTGCCGGCGAACGGCAGGAACGCGCGTTGCGCGACATCCTGCGCCATATCGCCCGGCTCGACCTTCTGCTCGGCGATCTGCTGACGATGACGCACCCGGTCCGCCCCACCGCGGATCTCGTCGAGATGACGAGCTTTCTCGCCGACCGCATCGAACTGCACGGCGAGGAAGCCGCACGACGCAACGTGCGCCTGACGTTCCAGTCCAGGATATCCATTTGGCCGCTAGACCGGCGGCGCATGGCGCAGGTGATCGACAACCTGATTCTCAACGCCTTGCAGAACACACCGCCCGGCGGACGGGTGCATGTCGAGGCGTTGGCTTCCGGGGACGCCGTGCTGCGGCTCGTCGTCCGCGATACCGGCCCAGGCATTCCGGCGGAAATCGCGCCGCACCTGTTCGAGCCGTTCGTGACCGAACGAGCCGATGGCACCGGCCTCGGTCTCGCCATCGTCCGCGAGATCGTCACCGCCCACGGCGGCACGATCCGCGCGATAAATACCGAAAGCGGCGGAGCGCAACTGGAGATCGACCTACCGTGGCGACGATCCTCGTCGTAGATGACGATGCCGATTTCCGGGACGGGCTCGTCGAGACGCTGACCGATCTCGGACACCGCATCGTCGAGGCGGCGTCGGGAAAGGAGGCGATGCGGCTCGCAGGGGCCGTGCGACCGGATGCAGCGTTCCTCGATCTGCGCATGCCGGACATGGACGGACTGGCGGCGCTTCGCGCGCTCCGCGACGGTAACGAACGCCTTCCCTTCCCGGTCGTGATCCTGACCGCCTACGCCAGCAGCGCCAACACGATCGAGGCGATGCGGCTCGGCGCCTTCGACCACCTGACGAAGCCTGTCGGCCGCGACGATATCCGCGCTATCCTCGACCGTATCCTGACGCGCGCATGCGACGGCGACGGTGCTCCCGCGCCGCAATCTCCCCTGCCTTCGAGCGGCGGCGATGACGGTGACGCGCTGATCGGCTCCAGCGACGCGATCCGCGACGTACAGAAGCTGATCGGCCTCGCCGCGGACAGCGACGCGACGGTGCTGGTCACGGGCGAAACCGGTACCGGGAAGGAGCTGGCGGCGCGGGCCCTGCACCGGTTCAGCCGCCGCTCCGGCCGCCCGTTCGTCGCCGTCAACTGCGCCGCCATCCCGGCGGATCTGCTCGAAAGCGAGCTGTTCGGTCACGTTCGCGGCGCGTTCACCGGCGCGGTTTCGGACCGGCGCGGCCGGTTCCGCGACGCGCAGGGCGGAACACTCTTCCTGGACGAGATCGGCGACATGGATGTCGCGATGCAAGCCAAGATCCTGCGCGTCCTGCAGGAACGCGCGGTCGTGCCGGTCGGCGGCAGTCGCCCCGAGCCGGTCGACGTACGCATCGTTGCGGCCACGCATCGCGACCTGCCGGCGCTCATCTGCGCCGGCCGCTTCCGCGAGGACCTGTACTACCGCCTGAACGTCTTCCCGATCGACGTCCCTCCCCTGCGCGAGCGGGCCGAGGACATCCCCGAGCTGGTGCTGCACTTCATGCGG
>DASWRT010000402.1:0-1906 GCA_036403035.1 Allostellaceae bacterium
ACGGACGCGAAACCGAAGCCCCAATTTCTCGGGACCAGCAAAGGGCCTGTCGCGGAAGGGAATACCCATGATCCACCTCCAGTACTGGACGACGCCGAACGGTCACAAGATCACGATCTTCCTGGAGGAGGCGGGCCTTCCTTACCGCATCAACCCGATCAACATCAGCGCGGGCGACCAGTTCAAGCCGGAGTTTCTGGCGATCTCGCCGAACAACCGGATCCCGGCGATCACCGACGACGATCCGCCCGGCGGCGGCGCTCCGGTCTCGATCTTCGAGTCGGGCGCCATCCTGCAATACCTCGCCGAAAAGACCGCGCAGTTCATGCCGGCCGACCTGCGCGGGCGGTTCGAGGTGATGCAGTGGCTGTTCTGGCAGATGGGCGGCCTTGGGCCGATGGCCGGGCAGAACCATCATTTCTCTCAGTACGCGCCCGAGAAGATCCCTTATGCGATCGACCGCTACGTCCGCGAGACCAACCGGCTCTACGGCGTGCTCGACAAGCGGCTCGCCGACCGGCCGTTCGTCGCCGGCGACTATTCGATCGCCGACATGGCCACCTATCCCTGGATCGTGCCGCACGAGCGGCAGAGCCAGAACCTGGACGATTTCCCGAACCTCAAGCAGTGGTTCGAGACGATCCGGGCGCGCCCCGCCGTGGTCCGCGCCTATGCGCTGGCGAAGGAGATCAACGCGCAGCCGACGGTGAGCGAGGAGGCGAGGAAGATTCTGTTCGGCCAGAACGCCGCTACCGTCAGGCGCTGACCATGCCGGCGGCGATCCTCCCCAAGGTGCAGGCCTGCGTCTTCGACGCATACGGCACGCTGTTCGACGTCCACTCCGCGGTCGCGCGGCACGCGGCTGCCGTCGGCTCTCAGGCAGCCGAGATGTCGCGGCTTTGGCGGACGAAGCAGCTCGAATACACCTGGATCCGCAGCCTTGCCGGGCGCCACGCGGATTTCTGGACGGTGACCGGCAATGCGCTCGACTTCGCGATGGCGAGCTTCGGCGTTGCGGACCCCGGCGGCGCGCTCCGCGCGCGACTGATGGAGGCGTATCTGAGCCTCGACGCCTATCCCGAGGCGCCGGAGATGCTGCGCCGGCTCAGGGCGAAGGGGCTGCGGACGGCGATCCTGTCGAATGGCTCGCCCGACATGCTCGACCGCGCCGTGCGGTCGGCCGGCATCGGCGAACTGCTCGACGGCGTCTTCTCGGTCGAGGAGGCCGGAATCTACAAGCCGGACCCGCGCGTTTACCGGCTCGCAGTCGACCGTCTCGGCGGCGTGCCGGCCGAACGGGTCGCCTTCCTGTCGTCGAACGCCTGGGATGCCGCGGGTGCCGCTTCGTTCGGCTTCCGCGTCGTCTGGGTCAACCGGACGAAGCAGCCGGCGGAATACGGCTGGGTGCTGCGGCCGGCCGCCGTGCTCGACAGCCTCGCCACGCTGCCGGAGATCGTCGGCGCTTAGACACCGTACCGTGCCGGCCGGGTGGCGTGCCGCGCCGCATCGCGCGACAATGGGCGCCGCTCGGTTCACGGATGGTGATGGAATGAGCGGTCGTCCGACTGCCGGCGAGACGGCAACGGAAGCATGCGCGGCAGAACTGCGGGAGCGGCTGATCGCTCTCGGCGCCGTCGACCGTGCCGCAGCGGCATCGCTGAGTCCTCTCGATGGCGGCGTGTCCTCGGACATCTGGCGCGTCGACCTCGCCGACGGGCGGCGGCTGTGCGTCAAGCGCGCCCTGCCCCGCCTCAAGGTGGCGCAGCTCTGGGAGGCGCCGGTCGAGCGGAACCGCTACGAATGGGAGTGGTTCCGCACCGTCGGCTCGCTGCTTCCCGCATCCGTCCCGCGGCTCGTCGCGCAGGATGCGGAGGCCGGCCTCTTCGTGATGGAGTACCTGGAGCCG
>DASWRT010000403.1:0-2322 GCA_036403035.1 Allostellaceae bacterium
GGGTCGGCCACTGGCTGCGCAGCGCTTTTTCGGACCTCAACAGGATATCCGCGCCCGGACGCTGACGTGCCGACTGGGTAAAGAGCGCACCGGAGAATCTCGTCGGCGGATGAAGTGACCGCCGACGGCCGCGGATCAGTCCTTCCGTCGGTCGTTCAGCCAGATCAGGACCGCGACCAGCACGCCGGCCCCCGTGCCGACGAGGAAGCCGATGCTCGACTGGCCGACCATCGTTCCCGCCACCGTGCCGGCGATGATCGCGATCGCCAGGATCGCGCCGCCAGCCTGACTGTACCTGCCGCCGCTCTTCATGCCGGGCCCATGGCAAATCGGCGCCGCTCCCGCCAGAGGCGATGGTGAATTTCCGCTTCACCCTCTCGTCTTGCGATGTTGCAACCTTGCGCTGCTAAATCCCTCCTCCGAAGAGAAAAAGGGGGAAGAGTTGCATCACGACGTCCATCTCGCCGACCGCGCCGCGCTCGCGGAGGCGGCGAACCTCATCGAGAAGTTCGGAGATTATGCCCCGTCCGAAGCAGCGCGCCTGGCCGACGTCAGCCGCGACGTCGGCAACGTCATCCACTTCTGCCGATGGCGGCAGATCGAGCGGATGATCGAAATGCTGCGCAACGATGCGGTGACGGGGCCGCTTCACTAGAGGACGGAGCCGGCCGAAACAGGCTGGCGGCGGCGGAGCGCGCGGTCTAGGCTTCCTGCGATGTTCCAAGTCATTGCGGGGCGGCTCCTTTCGGCTGCGTTTCCTGCCGCCGCCCTGATTTGCTGTCCGGCGCCCGCGTCGGCCCAGCAGGCGCCTTCACCGCCGCCGGGTGCGCAGCCGCCGCCCTCGGAGCCGCCGGTGCCCGATCCGTCGGCGCCGCTCGCGCCGATGCCCGATATCGGCGTGCCCTGGCCCGACCTGCAGCAGCCCGATGCCGCCAAGCCGATCGCCGCGGCGCCAACCAGCGGCGTCGCCGACGCTGCGGCGGAACGGCATTATACGATCGAGATCACCGGCCTCGACCCTGCGACCGAGGACGCGATCCGGTCGCAGTTCAACGCGCTTTCGACGCTGGAGCAGCAGCGTAAGCAGTCCGCCAACGCCGCGCAGATCGACCGCCGGGCGCGCGAGGACGCCGCCTTGCTCGCCGACCTGCTGCGCGGCCGCGGCTATTACGATGCGCAGGTGGAAACCAATGTCGCGGCCGCCAGCGCCGCCGGGGCCGACGTGCGGGTCACGCTCGCCGCTGAGCCGGGCGCGCTCTATCATTTTACCGCCGTCGACCTGCCCGGGCTGCAGGCGGCGGGGCCGGAGGCGGAGCGGCTGCGTACTGCTTTCTCCGTCCGTCCGAACGATCCGGTCGACGCCGACAAGGTCAACAAGGCGCAGCAGGCGCTGCAGGTCGAGCTCGGCCGCCGCGGCTTCGCCTTCGCCGATCTCGGCAGGCTCGATATCGCCGTCGATCATGCGACGCACACGGCCAGCCTCACCCTCCCGGTGAACCCGAACGGCGAACGGCGCTTCGGCCGGATCATCGTCGAGGGGCGGCCTTTCTTCAGCGCCCGGCATATCCAGGCGATCGCCCGCTTCCATGCCGGCGACGTCTATCGGGCCGACCTCATCGAGGACCTCCGCCGGGCACTGGTCGCGACCGGCCTCGTCTCCGCGGTGACGATCCGCACCGTTCAGGGCCAGGCGCCGAAAACGGTCGACATCGCGGTTTCGCTCGGCCGGGCACCGGTGCACACCATCGCCGGCGAGGCGGGCTATGGAACGGGGGAGGGCGCCCGCCTGCAGCTGAGCTGGCAGCATCGCAATCTCATCAAGCCCGAGGGCGCGGTCACCTTCCAGGGCGTCCTCGGGACGCAGGAGCAGTCGCTCTCGGCGATCCTCAGGATGAACGACTTCCAGCGACGCGACCAGGTGCTGAACGCGCAGATCGCGGCGAGCCACATCGACCGCCCGGCCTATGCGGCCAAGACCTTCCAGATGGCCGCAAGCATCGAGCGGCAGACCAACATCATCTGGCAGAAGAAATGGACCTGGTCGGTCGGGGGCGAGCTGGTGACGACCGACGAGCGCGACGTCGACCTCAAGACGCTGACGACCCGCAGCCGCACCTTCTTCATCATGGCCGCACCGGCGACGCTCTCCTATGACGGCTCGAACGACCTGCTTGACCCCACCCGCGGCTATCGGCTGTCGGCGCGCTTCTCGCCCGAGCTTTCGCTCCACAACGTCGTCTTCGGATATTCGCGGCTGCAGCTCGACGGAAGCTTTTACCAGCCGCTGACCGCCCGGATCACGCTCGCCGGCCGCACCCGGCT
>DASWRT010000404.1:0-4401 GCA_036403035.1 Allostellaceae bacterium
TTGCTGAGGACGGCCTGTCACGCTCGGGCTCGGGCTCGGTCGGAACCCGGCCGCGCTTTTCCGAGGCATTCCCGCGCCCGGAACGATTGCGGTATTTTCCAATTTGGTCATACTGTCGGATCTGTGCCGTGCCCGCCCGCACGGCGCGTCCGCTCTTTGACATCGTGAATCGTGACGAGGCCGGCAGTGCCGGGAACCGGTTTGCGGCAGGCTGTCCGCGTGCCCGGATCGGCCATGCCGGCTCCGGCCGGCGGCGCAAATAACAGGTGAATAACAGGAGAAGAACAGGAAATTAACAGGAGCAAAAACAGGCGGGTTTCCTGTTTTTTCCGCACGTGAATCGTTCAGTATCAACAGCTTGCGCCACGCCGCCACCTGTATTTTCAGGCCGTGACGCTCCCCGGCGGTCCCGGCCGGCTCCTCCAGGAGGGCCGGCGGGCGGCGGCGGAGAGCGTCAGAACTCCCGCGTCAGGCCGATGCGGAACTGGTGCCGAGTGAAGCTGTAGATGTCGACGTTCGAGGCGTTGTGCGTGAAGGTGTAACTGAACACCGGGCTGAAGCCGAAGAGCTGGATGTCGCGCTTGTAGACCGAGAACTGAACCTGCACCGACGTATCCTCGCGGCGCCCGCCGAAGGCCGCCGCCGCTTGCTCGTACTCCGACCACTGCGCCAGCGGCTGCACGTATGTCGTGATCCCCCACGGCAGGTTCTGCAAGTACCCGGCGCCGACGCGGAGCTGGTAGTCCGAGAAGGGGGCCGAGACGGTGCGCTCCTTGCCTGCGCCCGTGATCAGCCGGATGAAGCTCGACGAGCTGAGGCCATAGGTTGTGTACAGGTCGCCCTGGACGGTATAGCCGTTCAGGAAATCCTGGCTGTGATAGGTGAGCGACAGGCCCTCGACATAACCTTCGAGTCGCAGCCGGTCGGTCAACGCATGGCTGCCCTCGATGCGGCCGCCGACGCCTTCGCTGTACGGGTCGTTGCCGTACCAGCGCTTCGCGAACACGCCGAGCACGCTGAGGTCCGAGCGCTCCCACAGGAACTGCGGGCCGGCATGGGCGCGCACCTGCATGTCGTCGAATTTGCCGCCGGCATACTCGGCACGATAGAAGCTGCCGCCGGTGCGGAAGCGGAGGTCGTCGCGGATCGGCGCCAGATAGTCGCCGTTGCCGGAGACGACCACGCCGACGCCGGATTTCTGCTTCGCGTCTTGGTTGAGCTGGAACGGCAGTCCGAACAGCGTCACGTCGCGCTTCGCGGGGGCCGCGTTGACGTTGGTGTCGGGGGCGATCCCGGCATCGAAGAAGAAGACGAACTTCTTCCGCTTCCGGATCGCGCCGAGATAGCGGTAGACGTTGTCGATCACCGCCTCGGGGATGCCCGGCTGCGCCAGCGCGAGGCGGAAATGGTATTCGGCCGCGTCGTCGTCCTTGATCTCGTAGAGGGCGCGCGCGAGTTCCAGGCGGACGCGCACGATGTCGGGGTGGTCGACGAGGATCCGCCGGTAATGCTCGGCCGCCTGCGCGTAGTCGCCGCGGCGGCCCGCGAGTTCGCCCGTCAGGAACTGCGCGTCGGTCGAGTCGGGGTCTTTCTTCAGCGCGATCGCGAGGATGTCCTGCGCCGCCTGGAGGTCGCCGGCCGCGAGCGCGAGCTTCGCCGCGTCGAGAACCGAGATCTGCCGCGTCTCCGCGCCGGCGGCGGCCGGCATGAAAGCGCCGGCAACCGCAAGGGCGAGGAGGAGGCGGCGCGCGCGCCGCGCGCCGCCACCCCTCTTGCCGCGGCGCTGCTTAGCGCTTCGCACCGAAGGCGCCGACGGCGGACGTGTTGCCGCCGCTGACGTGGTAGGTGCCGGCCACTTCATTGTACTGCGGCCCGTGGAACGCGCCGGCGCCGTTGCCGGTCAGCGCGCCATCGGTCGACTGCACGCCGCCCGCGAACGTGTTGGTGCCTGCGGCAATGTTCGCATTCATCGTCAGGTCGTTGAGCGTCTTGCCGCCCGCACCGGCGAAGTTCGTGAAGTTGCCGACGACGGTTCCCTTGCCGAAATCGGCGGTCAGCGCCGCCGCGCCGGTCACGGTGCCCGTGGTTCCGGTGCCGCCGGCCCCCACGGTGTTCACCTGCGCCACGGTCGAACCGTTGTAGGTCGCCGTGCCGGTCGTCGGGAGGTTCGCGACCGGCGTGTCCTTGCCCTGCGAGAACGCACCGGAGACGCCCGAGCCGTCGTCGTTGTTCAACTGCCAGACGCCGAACGTCGAGTAGCTGAGGTTCTGGAAGATCAGCTGATGCTCGACGCCGCCGAGAGCGTTCGTGCTCTCGTTCACGGACAGGAAGCCGGCGACCGCGTTCGGGTCCGCCTTCGACACGTCGAACGTATGCGTGTAATCGCCGCCGCTGCCGTGGATATCGAAGCCGATCGTCTGCGGCGTGCCGTCCGCGGCCGTCGAGATCGTGACGGTGTTGGTGTCCGCCGAACCGAGGAGCGCCGGGCTTGCCCCGAGCGTGCCCGTCGTCGTGGTCGACATCACGGCGCCGGTGGTGCTGGTGGTCATCGCGACCGGCGTCGTGCTGCCGCTGCTCGAATCAGTGCTGCTGCTCGTGCTGCTGCTGGTCGTCGTGGCGCTGCTCCCGGTCACCGGAGCGCCGCCCGAAATGCCGCCGCCGCCGCCGCCACCTCCGCCACATGCCGCGAGCGGAAACAGCGCGAGCACCGCAACTGTCGTCTTCAGTCGTAAGGTCATCCCGTCCTCCGATTATCACGTCTTCAAGAAACAATCATTCAGGGTATCGAAAGGCGAAAGCCTCCCGAGTTCGCAAAGATTCCCAGGTCCAGGCACCGTGCCGGTCGGACCGGCCCTACTCACGCCACCGTCGCCGGAAGCAGGGCCGGTTGAAGGTTCGTCTTCTCCGGCAATCCCGTCTGCGCGTCGGTTTCAGTTACACGAGCCGCGAACAGCACTACCGGCGGTTTTGTTCCACCGTTGCGCGAGAACTGCCCACAATAATGCCACTTACCCGTTCGTAGGAGCGGCTCGTCGGGAGGGGTGCACCTCCAAAGGATGAAGCGTCACCTGTCCGTAGAGGATGGCCGATCGCGGTCGTTAGCGATGGATGACGTCGCAGGCGGAATGGAAGGTGCGCATGGATGCTCGTCGCCGGTTTCTCGGCTTGCCGATGCCTCTCGTACGCGCCGCTGTCCTGGCCCTGGCCGTCGCCTCCTGCGCGACGCCGCCCGCGCCGGAGGCGATGGTCCCGACGCTCGAACAGCCCGCGGCGGGCGGGCGGAGCGAGGCGACGCTGGCAATCGGCGAGGTGACCGGCGGCGGCGATGGCGATCAGGCCTCCGGCGTTCCCTTCGGCCGCTCGTCGATCGACGACGACGGTTTCCGCGCTGCGCTCGCCTCGACGATGGAGCAGTCGGGATTGTTCCAGGCGGTGGCGGCGCAGGGGAGGGGAGCAGGCGACTGGCGGCTCGACGCCCGGCTGCTTTCGCAGGAGGTAAGCGGCGCCTTCGACAGCGACGCCCAGGTCTCGGTCGGCTACGTCCTCACCGATGCGCGGACCGGCCGCGCCCTGTGGACGGACACGATCCTGACGCGCTACCGGCTCGGCCTAGGCGAGGCGATGATCACGCCGGGGCGGCGGCGGCAGGCCCTGGCGGGAGCCGTCCGCGGCAACCTGTCGACGCTAGCGGCCGAATTGGCGGCATTCGTCGCGACGCCGCGCCGCCCGCCCGCGGGCAGCGGCAGCCCGGGGTAGTCGGGCGCTACTGCTGGTTGCGGAGGAGTTGATCGAGCCGTGCCGCCTGCGCCTCGCAATGCAGCGCCGTGTTTTCCAGCAGCGATGCCAGGGTCGACGGTTGGGTGTAGCGGGTGACGTGCCGGCAGCGCACCACCTCTGCGCGCAGCCGTTTGGGGCTGAGGGCCGGAAGCGTCTCCCGGCTCACCTCGTCGATGGCGTTGACCGGGTGAACTATGGCGAGCGCCTCTCTCTCTTCGGCGCTCCGGTCGCTATCATCGAATGCGACGGCCTCGATCACGAGCCCCCTCCGGTTTCCCTTCAACAGGCGCAACGGAAGGAACAGCCGCCATAGCGGCGGCACCGCGGCTACCACAGCGCCTTCGCGGTCCTTCCGTGGATCGCTCAACGAAAGAACCGGCCGGCCGGATATGCGTGCGGCGCGGTCCAGCGACATGATCAGCGCGAGATGTCCGCCGGAAAAAAGCTCGTCGACTCGGTTTCCCGTCAGGTCCGTGTCGACGCGCGCGCCAAATACTTCGCCGACATACCGGTACCTGAATGCCGCCCGGTCCGTTTTCGCTTCCGTCACGACGATATGGGGCAGCAGATACGACGGGAGACTTGCGTCGAGGTCGCGCCATGTCGGCGGTTCGGATGATGGCG
>DASWRT010000405.1:0-2485 GCA_036403035.1 Allostellaceae bacterium
GCTTCGATCACGAGGTCGACGTCCGCGGCGGCGTCGAGCGACGTAGCGAACGTGATGCGCCCGATCCGGGCGTCCATCTCCGCCTGCGCCAGCTTCCCCTTGCGCACCGTTGCGGCGTAGTTGCCGGCTATGATCCCGCGCGCGCGCTCGATGAGCTCTGGCTGCAGGTCGATCAGCGTCACGCGCACGCCGGCGTTCGCGCAGGCCATCGCGATGCCGGTCCCCATCGTGCCGCCGCCGACGACCGCCGCGGTCGAGACGGTGAACGGACGCGGTGCCGAGCCGTCGGCCAACTTGGCCGCCTCCCGCTCGGCGAAGAACAGATGGATGCGCGCCTTCGACTGCTCCGACCCGAGCAGCTCGATGAAGCGCTCGCGCTCGCGCGCCAGGCCTTCCTCGAAGCGCAGGTCCTGCGCGTCTTCGACGCAGTCGATCGCGCGGTGCTCGGCGAGCCCGCCGCGCTGCTCCGGCTGCGCACGGCTCCGCGCCAGGATCACCGGGGCCCCGTTCCGGTCGGGCGCCATCTCGCTGACCCGCCGGCGCGGCTCCCCGAGCGTGCGCGCGAGCCGCGCGGCCGCCTCCACCGCGCCGTCCGCGACCTCGTCGACGAGGCCCATCGCCTTCGCGGCCGCCCCGTCGACGGGCTCGCCGCCGACGATCAGATCGATCGCCGCGAACGGGTCGATCAGCCGCGGCAGCCGCTGCGTCCCGCCCGCGCCGGGCAGCAGCCCTCGCTTGATCTCCGGGAAGCCGAGCCGCGCCGCCGGCGCCGCCACGCGGTAGTCGCAGGCGAGCGCGACCTCGAGGCCGCCGCCCATCGCGACGCCTTCGATCGCCGCCACGACCGGCTTCGGCGAGGCCTCGAGCGCGTCGATCAGGTCGCGCGCGTTCGGCCGCGGCGGCGGGCTGATGCCGAAGCCCTTCATGTCGGCGCCGCCGCTGAAGGTGCCGTTCGCCCCGGCGAGCACGATCGCGGTCACGGCCGGGTCGGCCTGCGCCGCTTGGAGCGCGGCGAGCACGGGGGTGATCGACTGCGGGCCGAGGGCATTCACGGGCGGGCTGTCGATCCGGATGATCGCCACACCGCCTTCGACTGAAAGGGTCATCTCGTCCGTTCCTCCGGCGGCAGCCCTTCGCGCGACTCCGCAGCCTGCCCTGGGATCGGGAAAGGGTGCTTATCGGATGCTTGCAGAACCTTGAAAACGGCCGGTTACCGGCTGTCCGAGCCGTTTCGCCGCGTACCTTCAGACAGGGCCAAGAATCGCGCCGAATGCGGTCCGGAAACCCTTTTTCATTTGACAAGGGCCCGTTCCGAATGCTAATCCTTGCATAACCCATTCGGAGGGAAAGAAATATCGCCCGCGCGCGACCTGGACGAGATGCGACACGATGCAGCGTCCGGTGTTTCGCGCGGATCAACCATTTCAGCCCTCGAAACCGTGGAGGCCATAAACGGTGCGTGTCCCGATCCATTCCCTGGCGTCGATCCGTACGGCGTTCCGCCGTAGCGGCGCCGCAGCGCTGGCGATCGCCGCGCTGACGTTTTCCATGACCTCGATCGGTCAGGCGCAGACTGCGCCGGCCGACGAGACGACGACGACCGCCTCGGCGCCGATTCTCGCGCCGGCCGGCCAGGCGCCGGTCGACCAAGCGTCGCCGAACCCCGCGGCCTCGCCCGCGGGCCAAACGAACCCGCGCTCCGGCGCGCCCAACGCGCCGCAGCCCGGCAGCGCGCAGAGCCCGTCCGGCGGCCCGTCCGCGACGCGCGCGACGCCCGCGCCGGCGCGCCCGCTCGGCCACTGGCCGATCATCGACTTCGTCGTGACGTTCACGCAGCCGGCGTACTACACGAACATGACGCAGCTGCCCGCGTACGACCCGATCGACCTCGGCGGCACCGTCCGCATCCCGATCACGCGCAAGCTCAACCTGCTGTTCGATCGCATCACGGAAGGCACGATCAACCAGCCGCTGGAGCGCTCCGCGGTCTTCGCGACGGCGAACAACAACGGCACGTGCATCACCCTGCCGTGCGCGTTCACGCTGCCCAAGGACACCCGCGACATCATCCTGCAGTACCACGCGACCTACGCGTTCGACCGCTTCGTGACGATGGATGTCGGCAACTCGTTCCGCCACCGCGTCTTCAACAGCGGCACCGGCACGGCCGCGAACGGCTTCCCGCTCTTCACGAACATCAGCGCGCAGCCGTTCCCGTACACGCTGAGCTCGACCGAGCACCACTTCTCGTACCTCACGCTCAGCTACACGACGAAGCCGTGGAAGAACTTCTGGAACAGCCAGTTCGTCTTCAGCGAGTCCGGTGACGTGCAGAACGTCGACCATCACGTCGCCATCCTCTGCACCGCGGGCATGATCGCCGGCAACCTCAACCAGTGCGGCGGCCGCCTCGTCAACCAGGTCGGCTACCTCGACGAACGCCCCGGTACCGACAAGTTCTACGAGACGACCCAGGGCGTCACGT
>DASWRT010000406.1:0-7271 GCA_036403035.1 Allostellaceae bacterium
CTCACTCGGATTGTTATCCTGGGGTGGGAGAGATGTTATGGAACACTCAGTCTTTTTACGGGAAGAAGCCGAGAAATTCCGAGCGCTCGCGGAGCGTGTGAAGGACCCCAGGCTCCTCCGGGAGTATATCGACCTCGCGGAGACCTGCGAGGAGGTCGCCGAGGAGATGGAGCATCGGCAGACCGGCGGCTGACCGCCCTGCTCCAATGCAATATCCGCGAAAACCGGCATTTTCCGGTGCTCTGTCGCGCGAAGCGATAATGCTACGATAGGTTGAGTCCATTATGACGTAGGGGCGGGGCTTGCCCGCCCGCGGGCTCCCGGCGGAATGGCATCGGACTTGCGCGATAGCGATGCTGCGGCGAGGACGTCGCGAGCGACGGCTCCTGCAATTAAGCGCATCACTCGACGAAGGCACAGCGACTCTTGCCTCAGTCCGGCCGGCGGGCGCTCGCGGCGTTGGCCGGGAAGGCGGAAGCGGTCATGCTGCTGCGCGAGCGCTTGAGCGCGCTGCCGCGACCCGAGAGGCTCGGGTTGGTCATGAAATAGACATGCGCGCTCGGCGCGCCGTCGGCGGCCTTGATGCGCACGAAGCTGCCGTCCGGCCGCATCACCCAGCTCTGCGCCTCGTCCCGCAGGTTGGCGACCATGATCTGGTCGAGAACCTGCCGGTGCACCGTCTCGTTCTCGATCGGCACCAGCGTCTCGACGCGGTGGTCGAAGTTGCGCGGCATCCAGTCGGCGGATGAGATGAACACCTTGGCCTCATCGGACGGCAGCTTGCGACCGTTGCCGAAGCAGACGATGCGGCTGTGTTCCAGGAAGCGTCCGACGATGCTCTTGACCCGGATGTTATCCGAAAGCCCCGGCACGCCGGGCCGCAGGCAGCAGATGCCGCGCACGATCAGCAGGATCGAGACGCCCTCCCGTGAGGCGCGGTAGAGCGCATCGATCATTTGCGGGTCAACCAGGGAGTTCATCTTGGCCCAGATCGTCGCCGGCCGTCCGGCGCGGGCGTGCTCGATCTCAGCCTCGATCAGCTCCATCAGCCGCGCACGCAGATTGACGGGCGCGATAGCGAGCTTCTCCAGATGGCTCGGCCGTGCATAGCCGGTCATGTAATTGAAAAGCCGCGCGGCGTCGCGGCACAGCGCCGGGTCGGTCGTGAAGAAGGATAGGTCGGTGTAGATCTTCGCGGTGACCGGATGGTAGTTGCCGGTCCCGAAATGCACGTAGGTGCGCAGCAGGTCCGCCTCGCGGCGTGCCACCAGCGACACCTTGGCGTGCGTCTTCAGGTCGACGAAGCCGTAGACGACCTGCGCCCCCGCGCGCTCCAGGCGCCGCGCCCAGCGGATGTTGCGCTCCTCATCGAACCGCGCCTTCAGCTCGACCAGGGCCGTCACCGACTTGCCGGCTTCGGCGGCGTCGACCAGCGCCGCGACGATCGGGCTGTCCTCGCTGGTGCGATAGAGCGTCTGCTTGATCGCGACCACCGCCGGATCCTCGGCCGCCTGCCGCAGGAACTGCACGACGACGTCGAAGCTCTCGTACGGGTGGTGGACGATGATGTCCTTCTGCCGAATCGCGGCGAAGCAGTCGCCGCCGAAGTCGCGGATGCGCTCCGGGAAGCGCGGCGCGTAGGGAGCGAACAGCAGGTCGGGCCGGTCGGTGCCGATGAGCTGCCGGATGTCGGCGAGGCCGATCAGCCCGTCGAGCACGGCGGCGACGTCGGCCCCCGCGTCAAGCTCGCGCGCGACGAGGTCGCGCAGCGCCTGCGGCGTCTCGGCGCCGAAGCTCAGCCGGATCACCCGGCCGCGGCGGCGGCGCTTCAACGCGCTTTCGAACATGCGCACCAGATCCTGCGCCTCCTCTTCGACCTCGATGTCGCTGTCGCGAAGCACGCGGAACGAGCCGAAGCCGGTGAGGTCGGCGCCGGGGAAAAGCTCCTCGATGCCGACGGCGAGCAGCGCCTGCTCCAGCCGGATGAAGCGGATCGGGAACGTGCCGGGCAGCCGCACGAACCGTTCGACCCGCTCCGGCAGCAGCACCAGGCCGTTCATCTCGGTCCCGTCGTCGCGGCGCTTCAGCGCGGCGATGATCGCCAGCCCGCGGTTCGGCACGAACGGGAACGGGTGAGCCGGGTCGATCGCCATCGGCGTCAGCACCGGCAGGAAGTACTCGCCGAAGCGGCGGCGCAGCCACGCCGCCTCCTTTTCAGTCAGATCCTGCGCCTCGATGACCTCGATCCCGGTCTCACGCAGCTGCCGGCGCAGCGTCTGCCAGCATTGCTGCTGCCGGCCGACCAGCTGCGCCGCCGCCTCGTTCACCGCGGCCAGCTCCTGTTCCGGCGTCAACCCGTCCTGGCTCGGCGTCGTGATCACGGCGGCAGCGAGATGGCGCAGGCCGGCGACGCGCACCATGAAGAACTCGTCGAGGTTGTCGTCCGAGATCGACAGGAAGCGAACCCGCTCCAGCAGCGGATGATGCGGGTTGTCGGCTTCTTCCAGCACGCGGGCGTTGAAGGCGAGCCAGGACAGCTCGCGATTGACGAAGCGTTCCGGCGATGCCGGATCGATTGCCGGCGTCTGTGCCGGTTCGCCGCGCTGCGCGGTCTCGCCGCGGGGCGCGGCGGTGGTGGGCGCCGCCCTGGCGGCGATCCGCACGGCTGCGGCTGCGACGCCTGACTGCTCCTTCATCATGTCCTCCCCCGTCTTTCTCTCGACCGGCCGCCGCCGAGGCCGTTCAGGCTGCGCTGTCATCGGCTTCGACGCTCCAGCGAACCGCCGAGACCGACGGCTCCAGGCTGATCCTTCCGGCGATCCGCTCAAGGGCGGCATCCTAGCGCTTGAGCGCCGCGACGTGTGCGCTCATCTCGACCGTCGCCGGCCCCGGCCGCTCCATGTCAACGCTGTCGAGTTCGCGGAGGCTCAGCCCGGCCTCGCCGAAGCCGTGCAGCAGGAGGGCGCGGACATGGGCCTCCTGCGGCGCCCCGCAGAGGACACGGACGAAATAGCCTGTCTCGTTCTCCGGTTCCGAGAACGCGCGCCGGTCGAGCCGGGCGACGATCCGGCGGAGGAACAGGTTGACGCCGATCACCAGCGCGCATGTGGACGCCGCAGCGAGGGTCTCGCCCGCGGCGGCGCTCGCGCCGACCGCCGCCGAGCACCAGATCGTCGCCGCGGTGTTGATGCCGCGGACGTTGACGCCTTCCTTCATGATCGTCCCGGCGCCGAGGAACCCGACGCCGGAAACGACATAGGCGATGACGCGCGTGGTATCGCCCGGGCCGGAAATCGTGCCGGCCAAGTCGACGAACGACGCCGCGCCGAGGCTGACGAGCGCATTGGTCCGCAATCCCACGGTGCGCTGCCGCCATGGGCGCTCGATGCCGATCGCCGAGCCCAGCAGCATCGCGAGCAGCAGACGCGGAATCGTCTTGTCGCCCGCGAAGTACGCAGTGAAGAAATCGAGCGGCGGAAGCATCGGCGGGTCAACGCGTATTGAGTCGGCGCCACTGTAGAGTGCGGGCGATGGCAGTTTCGTGACAGGGGGCGCGGCCGCGCAGAATGCCGCGCCTTACCAATCCTCCGTGATCGTGCCGGCGACATTATCGAGAGCGCGGGCCGTCGGTCCGGACGTCCGGTCGCGCTTGTGAGCGACGGCGCGGTGCAGCTTGCGCAGGTGACGGTGGTACCGAGTAGACCGGTCGGCGTCGTCCCAGCCCCATTGACGCGCACGCGTCCGCGCCTTGTGCTTGAAGTGTCGAATCGTGGCGTGCGCGGCTTGTTGTTTTTCGTCCTCCGGGCCGGGCCCCGAAAGAGCCGATGTCAGCTCCTTCATCGTGGTTTCGACGAGGGAGTTTATCAGCTCTCCGTCCAGCTCGGTTTCGGATTCCAGGAACAGGGTCAGCCCGGCCTTCACGATCGACCGCAGCGGCCCGCCGACGTTCGGCGCGACCCTGGGCAGCAGGATCATCGCGGCCGTGAGCGCGACGCCGGCCCCGATCTCGGGCGTCATCGTTTCGTCGAATAGCGCCATCGTCTTCCTCCCTGGATCTGCGACAGGCGACAGGTATCTCGTGCCCGAACCTTTCCCGGTCCGCGGTCAGCGGAGCACACGGGTCAGCAGGAACAGCACGCATCCGATCGATCCGCCGACGAGCGTGCCGGTGATCCGCACGTACTGAAGGTCGGCGCCGAGGGCGAGTTCCATCCGTTCGACAAGGACACGCTCGTCCCAGCGCCGCACGACGTCCGCGATGAATTGCGCAAGCTCGCGGCGCCACGGGAGGACGTGCAGGACGGCGGTCTCGATGATGCCGTTCATCCGTTCGCGCATCGACGCGTCGGCGAGCAAGGTGCGTCCGGCCGAGGCGAGGATCGTCGTCAGTCCTTCCCGCGTCTTCGATTCCGGGCTCGCGAGGTCCGCCAGCACGAGATCCCGCGCTTGATCCCAGATCGAGCCGAGCCATCGCTGGACCTCCGGCTGGTCGAGCAGCCGCTGCTTCGCCGCCTCGATCTCCGCCCGCCGCTCCGGCGACGCGGCGAGATCGCGGGTCAGATCGTCGATCGCGCCGAGCAGCTTCCGCCGCGCCTTGCTGTCCGGCTGACGCAGGTCGTCCAGAAGTTCCTTGAGGCCGCGGAGGAGCGCGCGGGCAATCTGACGATCGACGGCGCGCGGGATCCACCATCGCCGCTGCTCCCGTTCCCCGGCGGCGAGTTCGAGCCGTTCCGCGTTGCGGTCTAGATACTCGACGGCGAACTCGATGCCGCGATCCAGCACGGCGGTATGGTAGCCGCCGGCGGTCATCAGCATCATCGCCTTTTCGAACAGCGGGGCGACGTCGATCTCGCGAAGCTGGCGGCCGAGCGCACGGGTGGTGAAGGCCCGGATCTCCGCGTCGTCGACGGCTTGGATCAGGGATGGCGCGAGGCTGACGGCGCGCGCCGCCAGGATCTCGGCATGTCCGGGGGCGGCAAGCCACGCTCCGATCCGGCTCGCGATGTCGAGCGCCCGGAGCTTCGCCAGGATCAGTTCCTCCGTAAGGAAATGCCGCTCCAGGAAGGTTCCGAGCCCCTCGCCGATGCGGACCTTGTTGCGCGGCACGATCGCGGTATGCGGAATGGGCAGGCCCAGCGGATGCTTGAACACGGCCGTTACCGCGAACCAGTCGGCGAGGCCGCCGATCACGCCGGCTTCGGCGACGGCGTGCAGCAGCGCGGTCCAGAACCCCGGCTCGCGCACCGTCGCCGTGGCGACGAACACGGCCGCCATGGTCAGCAGCAGGCCGGTCGCGACCGTGCGGTTCCGGCGCAACGCGCGGCGCTGCAGCGCCTCCTGCTCCAATCTTCCTCCTTGGCGGTGCGCCCGCCATCGCGAATGAACACAGCAAGTGAAATATTCGCCTTATTTGAATAAACGTGCGGTTTCGGATTACGGATTTGCAAAAGAAACGTCCTAAAGTTAGCATCATTGCAAAGAATTGCGCGTTGGCATCTCAGGGATCGCGCCGGCACTTGCTTGTTACGCGGCGAAGGCGGCCGGCGGCGGTGGACGAAGTCCTTTTCGATGTGCCGAAAGGACCGCAAGTAGGAGGAAAGAATGTCTCTCGTCGAAGACATGTTCAAAGGCAACATGGTCACTGGCCTCGCCGTGGCGGGCGCCGTCGTGCTCGCGCCGACGCTGCTCCCGGCGGTCGGCCGCATCTTGAGGCCGGTCGCGAAGACCGCGATCAAGGGTGGGCTGATGATCTATCGCGAAACTCTCGCCGGCATCGGCGACGTTACCGGAGACCTCGTCGCCGAGGCGCGGGCGGAACTGGAACATGATGGCGGCGGCGCCGGTTCGGGGGCGGCGGCCGAGGAAACGTCGGGCCGGCGGACGACGGCGGCGTCACGCAGCGGCGGCGGCGGTGCGCACCCGGCAGGCGCCACCAGCTAGTCCGTCGATCGCTGCCGACGCGGGCAGCGGCGGCCACTTGGAGCATTTGGCGGAAGCGGGGCAGGCGAGGGATGGCGAGGTTCATCAACGGTCAGGTGCTGACGGCGCTGGCGGCCGGCATGGTTGGAGGACTTCTGGCGCCGCTCGTCTGGCCGGCCGCATCTCGCGCCGCCCGTCCAGCCGCGAAGGGCGCGATCAAGGCGGGCTTCGCAGCCTACGAGCGCGGTCGCGAAATCGCCGCAGAATGGGCCGAGACGGCGAGCGACCTGATCGCCGAGGTCGAGGCCGAACGCGAAGCGGAACGGCGCGCGGCGCTCGCGGCGACACGGGGTGGAGACGAGCAGCGCCACGGCGGCGAAGCTGCAATGCCGATGAACGGCTCGTTCCGCTCCGGCGGTGGCGAGCGGAAGCTCGATGCCTGACCGGCCGCCGCCGCGCGCCCGGATCTGCCACGTCAGCCCCGGCCGGGTGCGCGTCCGCATTCCCGAGCGGCGCTACGATACCGAATACTTCACCGCCGTAAAGGAACTTGTATCGGCTTGGCCGGGCGTCGAAAGCGTCGAGGTCAATCCGGTCACTGCCGGCATGCTGATCCGGTTCGCACTCGATGCCGGTGACCTCCTGCCGGGCGATATCCCCTTGAGCGCGCTTGAGAACGACCTGTTCACCCTAGACTTTTCGGATCTCGCCGAGAGGGCCGCGGGTGCATCCGACGGGCAGGAAGCCGTCCCGCTCCACGCCAAAGTGCGGGACGGCCTGAAGCATCTCGACGCCCGCCTGCGTGCGCTGACGGGCGGCGCCGACGACCTCCGCTCGTTGGTGTTCCTATCGCTCCTCGCGGGCGGTTGTTATCAGCTCTTCCGTGGCAACGTCGCCGCTCCGGCCGTCACGCTGCTGTGGTACGCCGCCGACGCGCTTAGCCTCTGGCGCGACGAAGACGTGACGGCGGCAGCAGCCGCAGCAGCGGCGGCGGCGGGCGGTCCTATTCCCGGGCTCCCGGCATCGTCCGGCGAAACCGGACGGCAGACCCAGTAACACCGATGCCTGACGAGGTCGCCGCGGCGGCAGGGCCGCCGGACATCGTGCCGATTCACGCGGCGGTCGCCGGGCGCGTTCGCCTGCACGTAGAAGGGTTGCGGAGGCGTACCGAGGTCGGCGTTCGGATCGAACGCCGCCTCGCGTCGGCGCCGGGCATCCATGCCGTCTCGGCGAGCGCGGTCACCGGAAACATCCTCGTCCGCTACGACCCGGCGTTGCCGCTCGCGCGCATCGTCGATTGCGTCGCGACGTCGATGCGCGGCGCCGGCAGCGACGGGGCCGCAGCGGCGGCG
>DASWRT010000407.1:0-2239 GCA_036403035.1 Allostellaceae bacterium
GGACGACGATGCTGAGCGCGAAGCGGCTGGGCGTCGTGATGTCAGGCATCCTTAACCGCCGTTGCGAGGATCGATCCGCCGAACGGAATCGAGAAACCCATTTGAAGGAACGATCGTTCCACCGCCATCGCGGCGCGGAACACCGCCTCGACCGGCGCCGGGTAGAAGCGGACGTCGCTTTCCGGCGCGTCGGCGCCGTCGCCGCCGCCGCGCGTCAGCAGCCGGTGCGCAAGCATGAGCGGAAACGGGATCGCGTTCCAATGCGTGGTGCGCACCGCCGCGAACCCGATCCCGGCGAGCTGCGCCGCGATGCCGGCCCGCGTGTAGCGCCGGGCATTGTGCACGGCGTCGTCGTGCGCGGACAGGAGCCACGGATAGGCCGGCAGGTTGAGGACGAGCACGCCGCCGGGACGGAGGCAGCGATGAAACTGCCGCAGCGCGGCGGCTTCGTCGACGTTGCCGTGGCAGAGCACGTCGGCGCTGACGATCGCCGCGAGCGAGCCGTCGGCGAACGGGAGCGCGTTGATCGAGCCGGCGACGACGCAGGCGGCGCCGCTCTTCGCGCGGGCGACGGCGCAGGCGGCCTCGTCGGCATCGATGCCGTAGGCCGTCGCCGCCGGTTCGTCGTTCCGCCCCGTCGCGGCGCGCAGCTTCGCCAGCAATCCGCCGGTGCCGCAGCCGGCGTCGAGCACCGGACCGTCCGCGGCGGCGGGGACGGTTTGGCGAAGTGTTGCGAGCAGGTTGGCGTGCAGGCCGCGGAACCACCACATCCGCTCCTCGGTTTCCCGCAGCTTCCTGTACTCTGCGCGATCCAATTCCGTGCCTTCCGCGCCGGAACCGCTCCCTCGGCGAGCGGGCGAACCATTCGAAGAACGTTCGGCGGGCCGCGCCATTCCCGCTTGCCGGCCGCCGTTGCCCGGGGTCGAGAAGAAATAGAACGCCCTTTACCGCGGAGAGCGCGGAGGAGGCGCGGAGGCTCGCCTCGACGAGTCACTACCGGCCCTTCGCGGCGGCGACGACGGCGCGGCGGTCGAGCACGACCGAGAGCACCGCGCCCATCCGCTCGACCTTGTAGACCGGCACGCCCGGCAGCGACTTGTCGCAATCGTCCTTGGTGAAGGCGATGAAGAAGTCCGCGTGCTCGCGGTCGTCGGAGAAGACGAAGTTCTTCGGGAAGAAATAGGCGGCGGAGATCGGCGGCCCGCAGACCGCGACGGTGAAGGTGCGATCGGCGAAGCCGGCGCCGTAATCCCGGCGCAGCCGGTGCTCCAGCGCCTTGACCGCTTCCGCGTAGGAGTTCGCCCAGTAGTCGAGCTTGAACAGGCCGGCCGCGCCTGCGACGCCGCCGACGAGGCCGTTGTAGTAGACGTACTGGTCCGGGTGGAGCATCGCCATGATCGCGACGTGGACGGCGCCGTACGCGGCGAGCGCGCCCAGCGCCCAGCGCCGGTACGGAAGGCGCGCGAGCCGGCCGAGGAGCCGGTCGCCGGCGAGCGCCGCGACGACTGCGATCAGCGGCAGCACGAAGATGAAGTGGCGCATGCCGTCGAACAGCACGGCGCGGATCGCGACCGCGTAGGCGACCGGGAAGACGATGCCGAAGGCGACGAGCCCATGCTGGAGCACGACCGTGCGGCGGCGCTCCCACCGCAGCCGGCGCAACGCCGCCGCGGCGGCGAACGGCGCGGCGGCGGCCAGGACGAGCACCAGCTCCGGCAGCGCCAGGACGATATGGGTCGGCAGGTAGGTCCAGGGCAGGTCCGTCGCCGGCACGTAGCGCCCGGCGAACAGGGTGAGGTAGGGAAAGGTCTCGTGCGAGAAGGAGGCGAGCGCGCGCAGCGGATGCTCGATCGGACTCGCCTGCGCCCACGGCCAGAACAGCAGCATCACGGGATAGGCGACGAGCAGGCTCGGCAGCGCGACGCGGCCCGCGGCCGCGAGCCCGTCGCGCAGTTGTTCCGCAAGACCGGCGCTGTTGTCGCCGCGCCGCGTCTCGGCGAGACGCCACAGCGCCCACAGCCCGAGGAGCAGCCCGAGATAGCAGAAGAACAGGAGCCCGCCGACGCGCACGCCGAGCGCGAGACCGATCGCCGCGCCGAGCTTCACCGAGAGCGCCAGCGGCGGCCGCGGCAGCAGCGGGACGATCCGCACCATGTAATAGACCGCCCAGGCGCCCGCCGCCGCGACGGGGATGTCCTTCGGATTGTTGTACATCTGGCCGTAGTAGTTCGGCGTGAGC
>DASWRT010000408.1:0-2912 GCA_036403035.1 Allostellaceae bacterium
TGCCGCCGGACGACCTCGTTCAGCGTCCTCCGCAGCGCATCCACGTCCAGCACGCCCCGCAGCCGAACCGCCGCCGGCATGTTGTAGAACGCGATCCCCGGCTCCAGCTGATCCAGGAACCACAGCCGCTGCTGCGCGAACGACAGCGGCAGCGGCAACGCGCCGTCCCGCCCGACCCGCTCGATTGCCGGCGGTGGCGCTTCGTGCGCTGCCGTCCCCGTGGCCGCCGCATCGAGCCGACTACTCAGCCCCGCCACCGTCGGCGCCTCGAACAACGCGCGCAGCGGAAGCTCGATCGCGACCGCCGTCCGCAGCTTCGACATCACCTGCGTCGCCAGCAGCGAGTGACCGCCCAGATCGAAGAAGTTGTCGTGAGCCCCGACCCGGTCGACGCCCAGGATCTCCGACCAGATCCCCGCGACGATCTCCTCGGTCGCGCCGCGCGGCGCGACATAGTCGACCTCGCCGCGCGCCAGATCCGGCGGCGGCAGCGCCTTGCGATCGATCTTGCCGTTCGCGTTCAGCGGCAGCGCCTCCAGCACCACGACGTGCGACGGCACCATGTACTCCGGCAGCGACCGCCCGAGCGCCGCGCGCAGCGCCGGAAGGTCGAGTTCGCTGGATCCGAGAGCGCCGACGACGTATGCGACCAACCGCTTTTCGCCGGGCCGATCCTCGCGCGCCACCGCCACCGCCTCGCGGACCTCCGGCAGCGCCGTCAGGGCCGCCTCGATCTCGCCGAGTTCGATCCGGAAGCCGCGCACCTTCACCTGGTCGTCCAAGCGGCCCAGGAAGACCAGCACGCCATCGGCCCGCCGCTTCGCCAGATCGCCGGTCCGATACAACCGTTCCCCGCGCCCGAACGGGTTCGGCACGAAGCGTTCCGCCGTCAGCCCCGGCTGGCCGAGATAGCCGCGCGCCAGCTGCACCCCGCCGATGCAGATCTCGCCCACCGCCCCGACCGGTACCGGCGACAGCAGGTCGTCCAGAACATGGATCTGCGTGTTCCAAACCGGCCGCCCGATCGGCGCAATCTCGCCGCCGCCGTTTTCCGCTTCGCCGCAGTTCCACGCCGTCGCGAACACGCTCGCTTCGGTCGGGCCGTACAGGTTGTAGAGCGCCCCGGACCAGCCTGACGTCAGCAACAGCCGGTCGACGAGCGCCGTCGGCAGCGCCTCGCCGCAACAGATCACCGCGCGCGCTGTCAGCGCTCCGGGATCCGGCGAGCGCGAGCCGAGCCAGGCTTGCAGCACGGAGGGCACGAAGCTGACCACCGTCGCCGCATCGTCGACCGAGAGCTGCGCCTGGACCTGCTCCGCCGCTCCGCCTTCGGCCGCTGCCGGCGGCGCCAGCAGCAGCCGGCCGCCGGCGGTCAGCGGCAGGAACAGCTCCTGCACCGAGAAGTCGAAGCCGAGCGGCATTTTCTGCGGGACCGCGTCGTCCGCCGTCATCCCGACGTGATCCGCCAGCCACGACAGCATGTTGACCACGCCGCGGTGCGCCACCATCACGCCCTTCGGGGCACCCGTCGAGCCCGACGTGTAGATCACGTAGGCGAGGTTGTCGGGACAAACCCGCGACCGCGTCGCCGGCCGGTCCGGCATCGCCGCCAATCGCTCCGCAACCGCCGCGTCGGCGAGATCGAGCACCGGCAGCTTCGACGTGGGCAGTTCCACTGCCGCCGCGAGATCGGCGTCGGCGAGCACCAGCTCAGCGCCGCTGTTCGACAGCATGAAGGCGAGCCGGTCGCGCGGATAGGTCGGGTCGAGCGGGAGATACGCCCCGCCCGCCTTCAGGATCCCGAGCAGCCCGACCAGCATCGCCGGCGAGCGCGCCATACACAGCCCGACCACCACGTCCGGCCCGACGCCCAGCGACGATTGCAGATAATGCGCCAGCCGGTCCGCCCGCGCGTTCAGCTCGCCGTAGCTCAACGCTTCCTCCGTGCCGGACGCCACCACCGCCACTGCGTCCGGCCGCCGCACCGCCTGCTCGGCGATGAGGTCGTGGATGCACTTGTCGCTCGGACAATCCGCCGCCGTGGCGTTCCACTCGACCGCGAGGCAACGACGCTCCGCCTCGCTCAGCAGCGGCAGATCGGACAGACGCGCCGCCGGAGTTGCCGCGATGCCTTGGAGCACGGTCTGGAAATGGCCCGCCAGACGCTCGATCGTTGCCGGTTCGAAGAGATCGCTGGCGTACTCGATCGCGCCGAAGAGCCCGGCGGCGGATTCGCTCATGTAGATCGAGAGATCGAGCTTGGACGAGACGCTTTCGGCCGGCGCGGCGATCCGATCGAGCCGCAGGCTTGAGAGCGTCAGCGACTCCTCAGGATAGTTCTGCAACGCGAACAGGACCTGGAACACCGGGGGCCGCGAGAGATCGCGCGCCGGGTTCAGCTCCTCGACCAGCTTCTCGAACGGCAGATCCTGATGCGCATACGCCCCCAGCGCCGTCTCCTTCACCCGCCCGAGGAAGTCGCGGAAACTCGGATCGCCGGCCAGGTCGGCGCGCAGCGCCAGCATGTTGACGAAGAAGCCGATCAGCCCCTCGGTCTGGCGGTCCGTCCGGCCCGCCACCGGCGTCCCCACCACGATGTCCTGCTGCCCGCTCCAGCGCGACAGAACGATCTTGAACGCCGCGAGCAGCACCATGAATAGCGTCGCCCCTTCCCGCCGGGCCAGCGCATCGAGATCGTCGCTCAGCACCTTCGGCAAGGCGAGGAACAAGCTCGCGCCGCGGAAGTTCTGCACCGGCGGGCGCGGCCGATCGGTCGGCAGGTCGAGCGCTGCCGGGGCTCCGGCCAGACGGTCCTTCCAGTAGCGGATCTGCCGCTCGAGCGCTTCGCCGCGCAGCCAGCTCCGCTGCCACAGCGCGTAATCCGCATATTGGATCGGCAGTTCCGGCAAGGG
>DASWRT010000409.1:0-15241 GCA_036403035.1 Allostellaceae bacterium
AGCGCCGCGCCGTCGCGGCGGTGCGCGGCGCGCGTCCCGGCCAGCTCCGCCTCGCTCTTGCACGCCTTCGGCACGAGGCAGGGATCGGCGGCGCGGTGCAGCGTCGCTTCCGCCGCGGTCAGCCGGTCGAGGACCCACGCCGCGGCCGAGCCCGGATCGGCCTGGACCTTCTTCTTCCCGGCGCCGAGCCGGTCGAGCGCCTCGCCCAGCGCGGCGGGCGGGCGGACCGCGACGCCGTTGCCGAGATGGGCGGCAAGGCCGGGGACGAGCTTGCGGTCGTCGATGAAGAGGTCGACGGCGCCGTCCTCGTCGCCGCTGACGATCGCGACGGAGAGCGGAAGCGGCGTCCGCGGCACGTCGCCGCCACGGATGTTGAGCAGCCATGCGATCGAGTCCGGCGTGGTCAGCACGGCGGCGTCGACCCTGTCGCGCCGCAGGGATGCTGCGACCTCGCGGCGCTTGTCGGCGGCGGGCTTCCCGGCGAAGCGCTGATCGTGCGGGAACACCGGCGCCAACGGCGCCGGCGGCCGGCCGGCCCAGGCTTCGTCGAGCGGGTTGCTGTCGAGCGGTTGCAGCTTGCCGCCGGCCCGCTCGGCGGCGGCGCGGAGCCGCTCGATCTCGCCTGCCGTGTGCAGCCACGGGTCGTAGCCCAGGATCTCGCCGGGCCGGAGATTGGCGGCGACCCACTCGCCCGGCGGCTGGTTGGTGATGTGGCGGATGTCGTAGAGGCTCGTGTCGACCTCGGCCCCGACCTGGAGCGTGTAGCGCCCGTCGACGAACACCGCCGCGCGCTCCGGCAGGACCGCGGCGAGGCCGGCCGAACCGGTGAAGCCGGTCAGCCACGCGAGGCGCTGCGCGCAGGCCGGGACGTACTCGTTCTGGTGCTCGTCGGCGCGCGGCACCAGGAAGCCCTGGACGCCGCGGCGGGCGAGCGCGGCGCGCAGCGCGGCGAGCCGCTCGGCGGGCGACGGTTCGGCAGCGGAACCGGCGGATGCGGCCGCCGCCAGTTCGGCGGCGAACGCGACGAGCTGCGCCTTCAGGGCCGGCGAGACCTCGGGGGCGGCCAGCGCAGTCCAGCCGTCGGGATCGGCGACCGACGGCGGGGCCGCGAGCACGCCCTCGACGAGCGCGCGCAGCCCGGCGAGGTCATAGCGCGATCCCGCCTTCGCCAGCAGGCGCGCCAGCACCTCGTCGCCCTGGTAGGTCCCGCGGCATCCGGCGCCGTCGTCGTGCTTGTCCATTCGGCCATCTCCTGCCTGTCCGGCAGCGAGGCTATGCGGCGGCAGAGGCAGACACAATCGCGGCTTTGGAAAATTCCCGCCCAGCCATGCAATCGTTCGAACGCAGCCTTGCCGCGGAAACGCTGGCTCAAGTATCAGCGATACTTACCTATTGTGCAGCGCAAACGAAGTGCGCCGATGAATTTGTTTTGAGGAGAGCCATCATGGCCACCATCGCAACCTTCTTCCAGGGCCTTGCCGGCCGCTATCAGGCGTGGCGGGATCGTGAGCGCGCCTATGCCGAGCTGAGCGCGCTCGACGACCGCACCCTCGCCGATATCGGCATCCGGCGCTCGGAGATCGAGTACGTGATCGCCGGGGCCCAGCCGGGCGAGGAGGCGTTCGCGCCGGCCGTCGCCGACGCCGTGCCGATGCCGGCGAACGCCAACGGCCGCGGCCGTCGCGCGGCCTGATCGAGTTCCCGCCGAGGCCATGCCGTCCTGCGCGTGCTGCGTTGCAACATTTGCGCGGGACGGCGGCCGGCCGGTGGAGAATAGTCGGCGCTCCGACCACAGTTGATTGGCCGACTTTCCGAGGACCTTTGGTCATGCCGACGCTCGTTTTCGACCGTAATGACGCCGCCCCGGCCCGCTCCGCGGGTCCGGCTGCCCGCCTGTTCGCCGCCCTTGTCCGCTGGCACCACCGACGCGCGACCTATCGGCAACTGATGGCGCTCGACGACCGCCAGCTTGCCGATATCGGGTTGCAGCGCGGCGGCATCGACACCTCCGCCTTCCTCGGCGATTTCGAGTACGGCTGGACGGTGCGCCCCACGGCGGCGAACGCCAACCACCCGTCGCGCGCCGCCTGACGACCTGACGGCGTCAGCCTCGGACCGGAAGCGGCGGCCGACCGGGCCGCCGCTTCCGTTTTCGGGTCACGCGCCGTCGCCGCTCCCGGCCGGCACGGCGGCCTGTGCCGCCGAAGGCGCGGCGGCGCAGCGGCCGGCGGTGCAGCGGCCGTGCAGCTTCTCGATCAGCGTGAATTGCTGCGGGTAGAGGTTCTGCGGCCGGTTTCCGTGGAGCACCTCGGTCATGCCGATCACGAGATTGCGCTCGGCGATCGTGAGGCAGGTGCAGCCGCTTCGCAGGCGGTCGAGCATCAGGCCGAGGAGTTGGAGTTCGTCGGGCTTCAGCATGTCGTGAAAAATCGCGGACACTATCCGCCGTCGCTAACACCGGTCCGGCTGCAATGTCGCACCGTCATCGGCGCCGCGGCCGACGACCAGCGTATGCCAGCCGCCGATCGCATAGCGGCGGCGCAGCGTCAATCCCTGCGCCCGGTGCGCCGCCAGCACGAAACGCTCCTGCCGCGCCAGCAGCCCGGACAGGATCGCGACGCCGCCCGGCGCGAGCGCGGCGCGCAGATCCGGCGCCATCCGCGCCAGCGGCCGGGCCAGGATGTTCGCGAACACGAGATCGTACGGACGTCCGGCGCGCACCGCGCGGTCGGCGTAGCCGTCGCTCCACCGCACCCGGACGGCGCCGGCCGCGCCGTTGACCCGGACATTGGTGCGGGCGACGCGGACCGACCCGGCGTCGATGTCGCACGCCAGCACCGGCCGCCCGCGCCAGACCCGCGACGCGGCGAGCGCGAGGATCCCGGTCCCGGTACCCATGTCGAGAACGCGCCGCGGGCGCAGTCCCCGCTTCGCGAGCCCGTCCAGCGCAAGCAGGCAGCCGCGCGTCGTCGCGTGCTCGCCGGTGCCGAACGCGGTGGCGGCGTCGATCCGCAGGCCGATCAGCCCCGGCGGCACGCCGCGGCCGGCGACATGCGAGCCGTAGATGTAGAAGCGGCCCGCGCGGAGCGGCGGAAAGCTCTCCTGGTTCTCGGCGAGCCAGTCGCGCGGCGGCAGCGGCTCGACCGTCAGCCCGGCGGCGAGGTCGACGGCGGCGCCCGCCATCGCGCCGGCCAGCATCAGCGCGCCGCGCAGCGCCGCCGCGTCCGGCGCCGCCTCCGCGAAACCCTCGACCCGCCACGCGCCGCCGGGCTCCGTCTCGAAGGCGCTGATCGCCGCGCCCGGCGCCGCGCTCTCCATCGCCTGCGCCGCCGCCTCGGCCGCAGCCTCGTCCGGCGCCTCGACGAGGAGGTGCCAGAGCGTCGCGCCGGTCCTCGCCGTCACGATGCGGCCAGCCCGTCGAGAGCCCGCCGCTGCGCGTCCGCCCCCTGCTCGAACAGCATCGACTTCCAGTCGTCGCGGTCGCAATAGAGCGCATCGCGGATCTGCGCCTTGATCCGCCGCCCCTCCGGGCTCGCCGGATCGCCGTGGAGGTGCAGCCAGTTGTCGGCGCGGAGCGCATCGGCGACCTGCTGGAGCGGCAGCGTGCCGAACTCCAGGGCCATCCCGGTGAACTCGATGCCGGCGCCGACGGCGAGCATGCGTTCCAACGCCGACAGCATGTCGCCGCTCAAGTCGGCGGAGGTCGAGGACCCGAGCAAAGGCGAGGTGACGCGCTCCTCGCCGTACCAGCGCCGGGCACGGGCGAGCGCGGCGCTGCCGTCGCGATGCATCACGATCGCCTCGCCGTAACCGTATGGGCCAAGCCCCGTGTGAAAATCGATCACCGCGACGCTGCGGCGGTCCCGCAAATGCTCGTCGACGATGCGCTCCACCGTCCGCCGCGACCAGGTCGGCGCGGCGCCGCCGAAGAACACCCCGTCGGGATGCGTGTACTGGCCGCCGCTGAGCGCCTTCTGCAAGGCAGCCGCGCCGTGGCGCAGGGCATAGGCTTCGAGCACCGCTTGCGCAGCCGCCCGGCTCGCCTCCGACCAGTCGCGCGGGCAGATCGCGTCGGCAAGCTCGTCGTAGCCGGGGTTCCGCGGCAGCGGCGCCGCGAAGTCGACGAAGTTGCGGTTGAGGTCGACGTTCTCGTGCGTCACCCGGCGGAGCCATGCGAAGCCGTGCGGATTGATCGCGTGCACCGCGAGGAGCGCCGTGCCGGCGGGCAGCGTCGCGGCGGCGAGTCCGCTCTCGAACCAGCCGACCTGGATGCCGGACCCGGCGAACCCCTCGACGCCGTGCGTCGACGAGAACGTGACCAGCACCCGGCTCGCCTCGCGCGGACCGAGCCACGCGGTATCGGTGGTCAGCGCCTCGCCCGCCGGCCCGGGCGCCGGGTGATCATACTTGCCGAGGACCGCCCCCGCCGCCGTCGCGGCCTCGCGGAACCGCCGCCGCGCCTCGGTGTAGTCCGCCGGGAAATAGCCCGCCTCGCGCATCGCCGTCGCTCCCGCCGCCTTTCGTCGCCGACACGCGATTTAGCGCGGGCCGTGCACGGCTGGCAACGATCCGGACGGGCGGACGGGGCTCCTCTACGCCGCAACCTGCCGAGGCGTGGCCGCGGTCCCGTCCGTGCGCCCGGCGCGAGAACCGGAACAGCGTCTCCGGCGGGTCGTTTGAAAGGCGTTCCCATCACAACGCAAGCGAGCCGGGTAGCGCCATGGACCTTTGGCAATTCATCAAGAACGACCACCAGAACGTCGACCAGATCTTCGAGCAGATCCTCAAGGAAGGCGACGGCGCGATCAGCCGCGACCAGCTCTTCGCGCAGCTCAGGCGGGAGCTGGAGGCGCACACCAAGATCGAGGAGGACGTCTTCTATCCGGCGCTGGAGCAGCATCAGGATCTGCGCGAGATGGCCGGGCACGCGCGCCGCGAGCATGGCGAGGTGAAGCAGATGCTCAAGGACCTGTCGCTGGGCAAAGCGACGGGCGCCGAGTGGATGAGCCGGTTCGAGAAGCTGAAGGAGAGCGTCCAGCACCACGTCCGCGAGGAGGAGGACAAGATCATCCCGGCCGCGCAGAAAGCGATCGACGGGCAGAAAGCTGCCGAACTCCTGCGTGCGATGGAGCATGACAAGATCGCCGCGCTGAAGGCGGCAGCGGCGGGCTGACCGTCAGGCCATAAGGGGGACCGGACCGGCAGTTTAGCGTCGCCGTTCGGTCCTCCGGAATCCCTTCCGGCAGGCGAAGCCGTGTGGATCGAACACAAGCGAGCGCCTGGGCTCGCTCATAGCCGCGGTACGACTGTCTGCTTCTCCTCCCCGCCCCAGGCCGCGGGAAACTGTCGGGCCATGGCGAGGAAGGGAGGAAGAGCCGGGTTGTCGCTGCCCTGCCGCCATGCCAGGAAGAGTTCGACGGGCCGCGCCGCTTCCATCCGGACAGGGCGTAGAACGACGCCCTCGAAGCGCAGACTTGCGGCGGCCTCGGGTACCAGGGCCGCGCCGAGCCCGGCCCGGACCAGGGCGAGGATCGAGTGGATCTGGCTGATATGCTGCACGTAATGCGGCGCCACGCCGGCCGTACTGAAGACTGCGGCAACCAGATCGTAGAAGTACCGCGACTCGTACGGCGAATACATGACGAAAGGCTGCCGGTCGAAGTCGCCGAGCGTCAGGAGAGGCGCGGCGGCGAGCGTATGGTCGGCGGGCAGCGCCGCGAGAAGCGGCTCGCGCACGACGCAGACCGACTCCAACTCCCGATGAACCGGCGGACGCAGGAGACCCGCATCGATCCGCTGTGATGCCAGCGCCTCCAACTGGTCGGCGGTGACCATTTCGCGAAGGACGAGGTCGACGCCGGGCAGGCGGTTGCGCGCCGCGGTGATCAGTTGCGGCAGGAAGCTATAGCCGGCTGCGGCGGTGAAGCCGATCGTCACCTCTCCCGCCTCGCCGCGCGCGATCCGCCGCGTCGCCACGGTCGCACTCTCGGCCAAGCGCAAGATGCGGCGCGCCTCCGGGAGGAACGTGCGGCCCGCCGGCGTCAGGCGGACGATACGGCTCGTCCGCTCCAGGAGCGGCACGCCGAGGATACGCTCCAGCAGTTGAATCTGCCGGCTGAGCGGCGGCTGCGTCATATGGAGGCGCTCGGCGGCGCGGCCGAAATGCAATTCCTCGGCGGCGGCGACGAAGCAGCGGAGCTGGCTGAACTCAAACATCGATGCCGTTTCGGTATTAATCGATGCTCTGTTTAGCTTAGACAAGCATCGTTGCGGCGTCTACATTTTACGCATTCGCGAGGACGTCACTGCCAACAAGAACATGAGGGTCCGGTTTCAGCCGCTGAGCGAACCGCCGACGCCTCTCAAGCGCTTCGCGGGAGGAAGCCGAAGAATTTCGGCGCAGCTCATGCTCGCGTCGTCTCCGCCGCAAGCGGAAGACCGCAGAGAACGCACCTCAACTGACCAGAACCTGGACTTCGCCACGCGCTAGCTGCGCCGCGATGCTGCTCCACGTGGTTATTTGACGCTGCGGAAGTTCTTCAATGCTCACAGAAAACGCAAAGACGACACCGACCGTCACCGAGATGTCGGTCTTTCCCGTGGCGGGTCACGACAGCATGCTGCTGAACCTCAGCGGCGCGCACGGCCCGTTCTTCACCCGCAACATCGTGATCCTCAAGGACAATGCCGGCCGGACAGGTGTCGGCGAGGTGCCGGGCGGCGAGCGCATTCGGCAGACGCTGGAGGATGCGCGGGCGCTCGTCGTCGGCCGCTCGATCGGCGCCTACAACGAGGTGCTGAACGAGGTGCGGCGGCGCTTCGCCGACCGGGATGCCGGCGGACGCGGCGCCCAGACCTTCGACCTGCGCACGACGATCCACGCCGTGACGGCGCTCGAGGCGGCGCTGCTCGACCTGCTGGGACAGTTCCTCGGCGTGCCGGTCGCGGCACTGCTCGGCGAAGGGCAGCAGCGCGATTCGGTCGAGATGCTGGGCTATCTGTTTTACGTCGGCGACCGCAACAAGACCGACCTGCCCTATCGGAGCGAACCCGACGCGCGAGACGACTGGCTCCGCCTGCGCCACGACGAGGCGCTGACGCCGGAGGCGGTGGTCCGGCTCGCCGAGGCGGCCCGCGAGCGCTACGGCTTCAACGATTTCAAACTGAAGGGCGGCGTGCTGCGCGGCGAGGACGAGATCGCGGCCGTCACCGCCCTCGCGGAACGCTTCCCCGGCGCCCGCATCACGCTCGACCCGAACGGCACCTGGTCGCTCGACGAGGCGATCCGGCTATGCCGCAACCAGCACCGCGTCCTCGCCTACGCGGAGGATCCGTGCGGGGCGGAGAACGGCTTTTCCGGCCGCGAGGTGATGGCGGAGTTCCGGCGCGCGACCGGCCTTCCCACGGCGACGAACATGATCGCCACCGACTGGCGCGAGATGGGGCACGCGATCCAGCTGCACGCGGTCGACATCCCGCTGGCGGACCCGCATTTCTGGACGATGCAGGGCTCGGTCCGCGTCGCTCAGATGTGCCGCGACTGGGGCCTGACCTGGGGATCGCACTCCAACAATCATTTCGACATTTCGCTGGCGATGTTCACGCACGTCGCCGCCGCTGCGCCGGGAAAGATCACGGCGATCGACACGCACTGGATCTGGCAGGACGGTCAGCGCCTCACCAAGGAGCCGCTGAAGATCGCCGGCGGCGCCGTCGCCGTTCCCGACCGCCCGGGTCTCGGCGTCGAGATCGACATGGCCCAGATCGAAGCGGCGCATCGCCTGTATAAGGAGAAGGCGCTCGGCGCACGCGACGACGCCAAGGCGATGCAAAGCCTGATCCCCGGCTGGCAGTTCGACGGCAAGCGCCCCTCTCTGGTGCGCTGAACCAGTCGGTCCCGCATCCGGTCCGATCGACCGTCGCGCTTTCTTCATTGCCCGGCCTTGATGGCGAGCCGGGGATAAAAATCAACGTCATCGCAGTTGGGAGGATACCGCCGTGCCGACCCTTGAGCAGCGAACGATCAGGAAAGTCTCGTGGCGGCTGTTGCCGCTGATCGTCATCATTTACTTCGTCGCGTACATCGACCGCACCAACGTCAGCTTCGCCGCGCTGACGATGAACAAGGATCTGGGCCTCAGCGCTTATATCTTCGGCTGGGGCGCCGGCATCTTCTTCCTCGGCTACTTCCTTTTCGAGGTGCCGAGCAACATCATCCTGGAGAAGACGGGGGCGCGGGTCTGGATCGCCCGCATCATGATCACCTGGGGCATCGTGTCCGGCGCGATGGCCTTCGTGGAGGGGCCGGTCAGCTTCCTCGTCATGCGGTTCCTTCTGGGCGTCGCCGAGGCCGGCTTCTTCCCGGGCATGATCGTCTACTTCACCTACTGGTTCCCCAGGGCCTATCGGGCGCGGGTGATCTCGGCCCTGTTCATCGCCGTGCCGGGCTCGAACGCGCTCGCCGCCATCATCTCCGGCGCGGTTCTCGAGATGGACGGTGTTCTGGGGCTTGCCGGGTGGAAATGGCTCTTCATCACCGAGGCGATCCCCGCGGTGCTCCTCGCCTTCGTCGTCCTGGCGCTGTTGACGGACCGGCCGGCGGTGGCATCCTGGCTTGCGCCGGAGGAGCGGGAGTGGCTCGAAACCCGGTTGCAGGACGAGCGCCGCCGAGTCGAGAGCGCCGGCCATATGAGCCTCGCCCAGGCCCTCACCGACCGGCGCGTGCTCGCGCTGTCGGCGATCTACTTCACGATCGTGACCGCCACCTACGGCATCACCTTCTTCCTGCCGCAGATCGTCAAGGGCATCGGCCTGTCGAACGTCATGACGGGACTGGTGACGGCGGTTCCCTACACCATCGGCACGATCGGCATGCTGCTGTGGGGTGCGTCCTCCGACCGGCGCGACGAGCGGCGCTGGCATTTCTGCGCGGCCTGCCTCCTCGCGACCGCCGGCCTCATCGGCGCCGGGCTGTTCGGCAGCTCGTTCCTGGCGCTCGCCTTCATGTCGGTCGCGACGATCGGACTTTACGGCTCGAAGCCCGCCTTCTGGCCGATGCCGTCGGCGTTCCTCACCGGCACCGCCGCCGCGGGCGGGATCGCGCTGGTGAACTCGATCGGCAATCTCGGCGGCTATGTCGGCCCGTTCATCGTCGGCTGGATCAAGGACAGTACGGGAAGCTTCGAAGCCGGGCTCTATTTCCTGGCCGCCTCCGCCCTGCTGTCCGGGATCATCGCCTACTTCGCCATCCAGCCGACGGTGCAGCCGGCCGGCCGGCGCGGTCTGGCAACTCCGGCCGAGTGACCCGATCGTCCACCCCGAAGCCACCGAAGCAGCCCACCACCCTCCCTCAATCCAAGGCTGATCATCATGTCCGGTTACACCGCTACCGTGCCGCCCAATAGCTTCAAAGCCGCGCTGCGCGACGGGCGCCCGCAGATCGGGTTGTGGAGCAGCCTGTGCAGCAACCTTGTCGCCGAGCTTCTCGCGAACACCGGCTACGACTGGATCGTCGTCGACAGCGAGCATGCCCCGAACGACCCGGCCGACGTGCTCGCCCAACTCCAGGCGATGAACGGAGGGAGCGCCGAGCCCATGGTCCGCGTGCCATGGAACGACCCGGTGCTGATCAAGCGCATCCTGGATATCGGCGGCCGCACGCTCCTCGTCCCGTTCGTGCAGTCGGCGGAGGAGGCGCGCAACGCGGTCGCCGCGACGCGCTACCCGCCGCGCGGCATCCGGGGCGTCTCGGTAGCGCAGCGCGCCAATCGCTTCGGCCGGGTTCCCGGCTACCTCCAGAACGCCGAGCGCGACATCTGCGTCGTCGTCCAGCTCGAGACGCGGGCGGCGCTGGGCGAGATCGAAGCGACCGCGGCGGTGGACGGCATCGACGGGCTGTTCATCGGCCCCGGCGATCTCTCCGCGGATCTCGGGCACCTGGGCAACCCCGCGCATCCCGAGGTGCAGGCGGCGATCGCCGACGCATGCCGCCGCATCCGCGCCGCCGGCAAGCCGGCCGGCATCCTGGCGCCGGTCGAGGCGGATGCGCGCCGCTACTTCGAGATGGGCTTCACCTATGTCGCGATCGGCAGCGACGTCGGCCTGCTCGCAGGAGCCAGCGCTTCCGTGCTCAACCGGATGCGGGAAGCGATCGGGCAGAAGTAGCCGATGGACGCAGCGCGACGCGCCTTGGCGGGCCACGAAGCCGAATGGCTGAGGGCATGCGCGTGGGGAACGCTGCCGGTTCGCCGGCAGGCGCGTCGCGCAAATCCCGTGTGGGGTCGTGTTCTTCGGCCGGATCTTCAGCGGCACCTGCGGCGCTGGTCCATCGGAGTGAAGTCGACCGACGCAAAGCTGCCGCCTTGGTACTGCTGCGCGATCGGGTCGAGCGGGTTCTCCTGCTTCAGGATTTCCGCTGAATAGTCCTCAGCATTTTGGACGGGCCGGTACCCGAGGCGCTCGGCGCCTTCATTGCTCCAATAGCTGCGGGTGTTGTTCGAGACGCCCCAGACGACGAGATAGCCGATGTCCGGTACGGTAATGCATTGCATGATCAACTGCACGAGGTCGTCATGACCCAGCCAAGTGCTGAGATGACGGAACTGGGTCGGGCGCTCCTCGGCGCTGCCGATGCGCAGGCAGATCGCTTCGATCCCGTGCTTGTCCCAGTACATCCGGGCCATGGCCTCGCCCCACACTTTGCTCAGGCCGTAAAAGCTGTCCGGCCGGAACGGAGCGTCGAGGCCGATCCGGTCGGTTACCGGGTACATGCCGGTGGCATGATTGGAACTGGCGAACACGACACGACCGACATTGTGCCGGCGCGCGCCCTCGAACACCTGATGAAGCGCGGTAAGGTTGTTGTCGATGATCTCCGGCAGCGGCCGCTCGCCGCTGGTGCCCGCCATGTGGACCAGGACATCGATCCCGTCGAGCGCTCGGTCGATGACTGCCGGGTCACGCAGGTCGCCATGGCAGACATCCTCGCTCGGCGACAAGGGGGTGAGCGGCCGGCGGCCTCCCACCGAGCGCAGGGTCACGCCGCGCTTCAGGAGTTCGGGACGCAGCACGCGACCGATATTGCCGCTTGCGCCTGTCATTGCCACTCTGGCCATGGCTCATCCTCCCTACGGTCGACCGATGTGCCGTTCATGTCCGGCGCCGGCGTGAGATGCGCCGCCGCGCGTTTGCTGTACGAGCACCAACATCTCGCGCCGGCGGGAGTGGCGTCGTGCAAGGAGGCGAAGCAAGAAAAGGCGCAGGATTATCCCGCCGCGCCGGGTTCTCGGCGGGTTCCGCGTCATGCGCCGCTGCGCCGCCCGGTGAGCCGCCGGTGCGCTCGGCAGGTGAGCCGGCAAAATCAGAGAAAGCCAGGATAGCCGGCGCAGCGATCCGTCGATCAATCGATCGACCGGTCGCGAAGATGGAACCGAGATCGACGGCAGTCGATCCCGAAACGACCCGCAGCAAGCACATGCCGGGTGGGGCTGAGCGGGCGCGGACGCGGCCTCAAAACACACTCCGCCGGAACCCGACGATCACGCCGGATGCCGGACGATCGGCCAGCGTCGAGCGGTCAGCATCCAAGTAATCGAAATTTATCTAGGGAGGAGGACTAGTATGAAGAAAGTTCGTGGTTTGCGATGGTATATTCTCGGCCTGGTAGGGCTCGGCACGATCATCAACTACATCGATCGCAATACGCTGGGAATCCTGGCTCCGCAGCTCAAGGAGCAATTGCACTTTTCGACGGAACAATATTCGTTCGTAGTAGCGGCGTTCCAATTCTGCTACAGCCTGATGCAGCCGATCGCAGGCTTCGTGACAGACTTGATCGGGCTCAGGTTCGGATATTTCCTGTTCGCCCTCCTCTGGGGTTCGGCTGCCGCTCTGCATGCGTTCGCGGGCGGCTGGCAGTCGATGGCCTTCTTCCGCGGCTTGCTGGGCATCAGCGAAGCGGCAGCCATACCCGCTGGCGTCAAAACCTCGACCCTGTGGTTCCCGGCCAAGGAGCGTTCGGTCGCGACCGGCTGGTTCAATACCGGCAGCTCGGTCGGCGCCATGATCGCGCCGCCCCTGGTGATCTGGCTGGCGGTGACGTGGAGCTGGCGTCTCGCGTTCCTCGCCACAGGTCTTCTGGGCGTCGGCATGTCCATCCTGTGGCTGTGGCTATACCGCAACCCGGAGCATGATTCCCGCCTCAGCGACGAAGAACGTTCCTATATTCTGAGCGGCGAGCAGGCGGTGACGCTGCCGAAGCCGTCGATGAAGCGAGTCCTGAGCCAAGGCAAGTTCTGGGGCATCGCAGCCGCTCGTTTCCTGACCGAACCCGCTTGGCAGACCTTCAGCTTCTGGATCCCGCTCTACATGGTCAGCGTGCGGCACATGGACATCAAGCAGTTCGCGCTGTTTGCCTGGTTGCCCTTCCTGGGAGCGGATCTCGGCGGCATTCTCGGTGGATACCTGTCGCCGTTCTTCTCCAAGACTTTCAAGATGTCGCTGGTCAACTCGCGCATCGTGGGCATCGGCGTCGGGGCTTTGTGCATGATCGGTCCGGGCCTCATCGGTCTGGTCAGCAGCCCGATCACCGCCATCCTGCTCTTCTCGGTGGGCGGCTTCGCGCACCAGATGCTCTCGGGCCTGCTCTACGCCCTCGTGACCGATACCTTCGAGAAGCAGGACGTGGCGACGGCGACCGGATACGCCGGCATGGCCGGATATCTCGGCGGCCTGTCGTTCTCGCTGGTCATCGGCCAGCTGGCGAACACGATCGGTTACGAGCCCCTGTTCGCCTGCCTGTCCGTGTTCGACATCGCGGCGTTCTGCGTGGTGTTGATGGTGCTCGGCCAACGGGGACACAGGGTTGCGCGCGTCACGTCAGCGGCGACCGGCGCCGGCTGACCGCGCAGGACGGAGAACGAACCTGAGCTGCTGCTTCACTCATTCTCAAAGCGCGACGCATAGTGCGCGTCGAAGGAACGACGACCATGCCTGATACCGCTGCTACGCCCATCGAACCGCTCTTCATCACCATGCACCCGAACGACAACGTCGCGATCGTTGCGAACGACGGCGGCCTGCCGGCCGGCACGGCGTTTCCGTCCGGACTGACGCTCGTCGACCGGGTTCCGCAGGGCCACAAGGTGGCACTCGCCGATCTCGCGGCCGGCGATCCGGTGCTGCGCTACAACGTCGTGATCGGGCGCGCGGCGCGGGACATCCCCGCCGGGAGCTGGGTTCACGAGCGCTTGCTCGAAATGCCCGCGGCGCGCTCGCTGGAGGGCCTGCCGATCGCGACCGTCAGGGCCGCGCCGCTGGAGCCGCTCGAGGGCTACACCTTCGAGGGCTACCGCAACGCCGACGGCTCGGTCGGCACCCGCAACATCCTCGCGATCACGACGACGGTGCAGTGCGTGGCCGGCGTCCTGGAGTTCGCCATAAAGCGCATCAAGAACGAACTCCTGCCGAAGTACCCCAACGTCGACGACGTGGTCGGCCTGGAGCACACCTACGGCTGCGGCGTCGCGATCGATGCGCCCGACGCCGTCATCCCGATCCGCACGGTGCGCAACATCTCGCTGAACCCGAACTTCGGCAACGAGGTGATGGTCTTGAGCCTGGGCTGCGAGAAGCTGCAGCCCGAGCGCCTGATGCCGCCCGGCACGCTCGCGACCTTCGAGGAGCCTGATATCGCCGACGTGGGCGTGAACGCGAACCCGCCGCTGGATGTCGTGACCTTGCAGGACGAGGCGCATGTCGGCTTCATGTCGATGATCGAGTCGATCATGAGAACCGCCGAACAGCACTTGGAGCGCCTGAATACGCGCCGCCGCGAGACGGTCCCGGCGAGCGAGCTGGTCGTCGGCGTGCAGTGCGGCGGCAGCGACGCCTTCAGCGGCGTCACGGCCAACCCGGCGGTGGGTTTCTGCACCGACCTGCTGGTGCGCGCCGGTGCCACCGTGATGTTCTCGGAGGTGACCGAGGTGCGCGACGGCATCGACCAGCTCACGTCCCGTGCGGCGACCCCGGCCGTGGCCGAGGCGATGATCCGCGAGATGGCGTGGTACGACGCCTACCTGAGCAAGGGCAGCGCCGATCGCAGCGCGAACACCACCCCCGGCAACAAGAAAGGCGGCCTGTCGAACATCGTCGAGAAGGCGATGGGCTCGATCATCAAGAGCGGCAGCGTGCCGATCTCGGGCGTGCTGTCTCCGGGCGAGAGGCTGCGCGACCGGGGCATCGAGAAGGGGCTGGTCTACGCCGCCACGCCGGCCAGCGACTTCATCTGCGGCACGCTGCAGCTCGCCGCGGGGATCAACCTGCACGTCTTCACCACCGGCCGTGGCACGCCGTACGGCTTGGCCGAGGTGCCGGTCATCAAGGTGGCGACGCGCAGCGACCTGGCGCGCCGGTGGCACGATCTGATGGACGTGAACGCCGGGCGGATCGCCGATGGAAAAGCGACGATCGAAGAGGTGGGGTGGGAGCTCTTCCGGCTGATGCTCGACGTGGCGAGCGGCAGGAAGAAGACCTGGGCCGAGCACTGGAAGCTGCACAACGCGCTGGTGCTGTTCAACCCGGCGCCGGTGACCTGAGCACCGCCGGCCGCGCCTCATTCCGGCGCGGCTCCCGGCTCTAGCGCCTCCGTCCAGGCTCCCAAATGACGGCGTGAGGCAATCCGTCCTCGCCTTCCGACTCCCCGACGACGACACCCCAGTCGTTAATGCCGTAAGCTTCGCTATGGATGTGACCGGGAAGCGTACCGAGGTTGATAATCGTTCCGTATAGCCACAGCACGGCACGAACTTGCCCAGAGGCGTCCGTACCCCTCCCGGCGATCAGTCCAAGGTTGTTGATGGCGGCGGCGGAACTGAAGTCGCCTCCCGGAAGCGTTCCGAGATCGACCACGGATCCGTGTTCCCAAAGCACCGCGTGAGTGTCGTGCATGTCCAGAATGTTGCTCCCGGAATCTCCGACCACTTGGTCGAAGTCGTTGATGCCGAGCGCTTCGCTGTTGGTTTTTCCGGTGATCGCGCCGGGCCGATCGGGAAGCCGTGTGACTGTTCCATTTGCGAACAGCACCGCATGGGAAAACACGGTGCCCACACCGTTGGTGGAGACGAAAACCGAACTGCTACCGGCTGCATGCCCTCGGTTGTTGATAGCCCACGCGCCGCTGGAATCGTCCCCTGGAAGGAGGCCGAGATTGACGACGGTGCCGTCCTGCCAAAGCGTGGCGCGC
>DASWRT010000410.1:0-16082 GCA_036403035.1 Allostellaceae bacterium
GGCAAGCGTGTGGAAGAAGGTTCGGCTGGCGCCGCCGCCGAGGATCGTACGGCTGTCCGTCTGCTTGAACTGGTCGCCGTCGGCGGGATCGCGCAGGAAGTAGGTGAAGTCGTTGTAGAGCCGGAGATCGCTGCGGATCACGTAGGCATTGAGGCGGGTCAGCGTGTCGCCCTCGCGCTCGGCCCAGCGCGTCGAGAGGCTGTAGCGCTGCACGGTCCCGCCGTCGCTCGGATCGAGCGAACCGAATCTGTCGATCAGCCCCTGATCCACCGCCCGCTGGGCGATCTGGTTCGTCGCCTCCCAGCGCGAGGCATACGCCATCGCCGTAATGCTGAAGCCGTCATCCGGCGTGCCGCGGGCGAAACGCAGGATGCCGTTCAGCTTCCGCAGGTCGTCCGGGTGATCCCAGGGACCGTCATAGTGCTGCAGCTCGGCGGCAGCGAGCAGGTCGCCGCCGCCGAACGGAACGGATGATGCTGCGAGGCCGCGCCAATAGCCGAAGCTGCCGCCGGATATCTCGGCCAGGTTCCTGTCCAGCCGATCGAGATAGTCGATCCGAACGGCGCCGGCCGACGAGAAATCGCCTTCGTCCGCGAAATACGGTCCCTTCCGATAGCTCAAGCCGGACACCAGCTCGGGGATCAGCCAGTTGATGTCGGCATAGCCTTGGGCATGCCCGTGCGTGCGCATGTTGACCGGCATGCCGTCGACCGTGATCGCGAGGTCGGTGCCGTGATCGAGATCGAACCCGCGCAGGAAATATTGATTGGCCTTGCCCTCGCCGCTGTGCTGGGTGGCGATCAGGCCCGGCACCGTCTCCAGCAGCTCGCCCGGGCGGTAGACCGGACGCGACTCGAGCCGCTCGCGCGGCACGTCGCCCTCGCTCGCGGCGCCTGCGGTGCCGAGGATAGGCGGCAAAGGGGACCCGACTACCTCGACGCCGTCAAGGGTCTGGGCCTCGGGACCGGCGGCGGCAGCAGCAGCGGAGCAGAAGGCCACGAGCGAGCCGCCGAAGGCGGCCGTAGCAAAGGGAAGAAAGCGCATGATCCTCGTCGCGGTAGACACGATCGTCACCGCGGACGGGAGCCGGATCGCCAACAGACGAAGCCGACGCCGCCGGATCACCCCGCCCGACGCGTCCGCGCTGACCGCGGCGATGGCAGGTCTCCCGGCTCGCGGGTCATCGCCGTAGCGTCGCCTTCCCAGGACTCATGCCCAGTGGCTTCAGTGACGCTCGGCTCGCCGCTTACGGTTGCGGGGGCAGCCGCGGCTTTCGCCGGCTTACGACCCGGCGGCACCGCGTTCCCATTGAATCCCCGAGGGGAACCATCGCATCCAGCTTACGGTGCAGTTGTGCGGGTAGGCAATAGATTGCCGCGGTGGGCGGAATGCACCGGATTGACATTCAACCGGCCGGCGGCCATTTTCGACGATACCGACGAACCCCGTGGGAGAGACCGGTCCGGCTGCCGTTCAGCCGTCCCGGCGCCGAAGGAGCAACCGCCCCGGAAACTCTCAGGCAAACGGACCGCGGGGGGATGGTGACTCTGGAAAGCAGGCTCGGCGTGCCGTCAGCGGCCCGTCCGGCCTCACCGACGAGGTAAACCGCGAGCCGGCGTGCTGCGCCGGCGGGCGGCCAATCTTTCAGGTCTCGGGACAGAGGGGGTTTCCGCCGCAATCCATCGCGGCGTCCGGAAGCGACCCCTTGGCCGAGGCAAGATGACCGCGATCGTCGAGACCCCCCCGAAGAAAACGCCGCTCCACGCGCTGCATGAGGAGCTGGGCGGCAAGCTCGTGCCGTTCGCCGGCTACGAGATGCCGGTGCAGTACCCGGCCGGCATCTTGGCCGAGCACCTGCACACCCGCGCCAAGGCCGGGCTGTTCGACGTGTCCCACATGGGACAGGTCCGGCTGACCGGCGCCGACGCGGCGACGGCGCTGGAAAGCCTCGTGCCGGGCGACATCCAGGCGCTTAAGCCGATGCGGATGCGCTACACGCTGCTCACCAACGACGCGGGCGGCATCCGCGACGATTTGATGGTGACGAACGCGGGCGACCATCTGTTCCTCGTCGTCAACGCCTCGACCAAAGCGGCGGACATCGCCCATATCGAGCAGCGGATCGGCGGCCGGGTGCTGGTCGAGTACCTGCCCGACCGCGCGCTGCTGGCGCTCCAGGGACCGGCGGCGGCCGAGGTGCTGGCGCGGCTCGCGCCGGAAGTCGCCCGGCTCACCTTCATGACCGCGACCACGGCGACGCTCGACGGGCTACCCTGCTTCGTCACCCGCTCCGGCTATACCGGCGAGGACGGGTTCGAGATCTCGGTCCCGGCGGACGGCGCCGAGAAGCTGGCGCGGCGGCTGCTCGCCGAGCCGGAGGTGGCGCCGATCGGGCTCGGGGCGCGCGACTCGCTGCGCCTCGAAGCCGGGCTGTGCCTCTACGGCAACGACATCGACGAGACGACCACGGCCGCCGAGGCCGATCTCGGCTTCGCGATCGGCAAGCGGCGCCGCGCCGAGGGCGGGTTCCCCGGCGCCGACACGATCCTGCGGCAGCTTGAGCAGGGCGCCCCGCGCAAGCGCGTCGGCATCCTGCCGGAAGGCCGTGCCCCGGCCCGCGAGCACACCGAGATCCAGGTCGATGGGGCCCGCGTCGGCGAGATCACCAGCGGCGGCTTCGGACCGACGCTGGGCGGCCCGATCGCGATGGGCTACGTCGATGCCGCCCATGCCGGGCTCAATACCGCGGTGTCGCTGATCGTGCGCGGCACGCCGCGCCCGGCCCGCATCGCCCCCATGCCGTTCGTGCCGCACCGCTACTACCGCGGCGCCTGAGACATCGGACCCGATATCAGACCGAGAGGACGCGAAAATGAGCCAGACCCGTTACACGCGCGAGCACGAGTGGGTACGCCTGGAAGGCGACGTCGCCACCGTCGGCATCACCGGCTACGCCCAGAGCCAGCTCGGCGACGTCGTCTATGTCGAGCTGCCGCCGGTCGGCAAGCAAGTCGAGCAGGGCGGCGACGCCGCCACCGTCGAATCGGTCAAGGCGGCGAGCGAGATCTATGCGCCAGTCTCCGGCGAGGTCGTGGCGGTCAACGACGATCTCTCCAGCGAACCGGCGCGGGTCAACAACGAGCCGACCGGCGGCGGCTGGTTCTTCAAGCTCCGCGTTTCCGACCCGGCGCAGCTCGACGCGCTGATGGACGAGGCGGCGTACAAGGCGTTCGTCGAGGGCCTGGGCTGATGCGCTATCTGCCGCTGACCGACGCCGACCGGCGCGAGATGCTCGCGACGATCGGCGCGCCGTCGGTCGACGCGCTGTTCCGCGACGTGCCGGCCGCGGCGCGGCTGGACGGGCCGGTGGACCTGCCTCGCGCCCAGGGCGAGATCGAGGTCGAGCGCGCGCTGTCGCGGATGGCGGCGAAGAACATCAGCGCCGGGTCGGTGCCGAGCTTCCTCGGCGTGGGATCGTACCGGCACCACGTTCCGGCGTCGGTCGACTACCTGATCCAGCGCGGCGAGTTCCTGACGTCCTACACGCCGTACCAGCCGGAGATCTCGCAGGGCACGTTGCAGGCGCTGTTCGAGTTCCAGACGCAGGTCGCGCTGATCACCGGCATGGATGTCGCCAACGCCTCGATGTACGACGGCGCCTCGGCCTGCGCCGAGGCCGTCATGATGGCGAACCGCGTGACGCGGCGGACCAGGGCGGTGCTGTCCGGCGGTCTGCATCCGCACTACCGCGAGGCGACCGCGACCCATGCCCGCTTCGTCGGTTTCGAGGCGGCGGCGCAGGCGCCGGATTTCGGCGGGACCGAGGATCTGCGCGGCCTGATCGACGACAGGACGGCCTGCGTCGTCGTGCAGAACCCGGACTTCTTCGGCCGCGTGCGCGACTACTCGGAGCTCGCCGAGGCGTGCCACGCCAAGGGGGCGCTGCTGATCATCGCCGTCACCGAGGTGGTGTCGCTCGGCGCGATCGCACCGCCGGGCGCGATGGGCGCCGACATCGTCGTCGCGGAAGGCCAGTCGATCGGCAACGCGCTCAATTTCGGCGGTCCCTATGTCGGGCTGTTCGCGACGCGCGAGAAATACGTCCGGCAGATGCCGGGGCGGCTCGCTGGGCAGACCGTCGACGCCGAGGGACGGCGCGGCTGGGTGCTGACGCTCTCGACGCGCGAGCAGCACATCAGGCGCGAGAAGGCGACCAGCAACATCTGCACGAACTCGGGCCTCTGCGCCCTCGCCTTCACGATCCACATGGCGCTGCTCGGCGAGGAAGGGTTCACGCGCCTCGCCCGCCTCAACCACGCGCGGGGGGTGCAGCTCGCCGAGCGGCTGGAGCGGGTGCCGGGCGTCAGGCTGCTCAACGAGTGCTTCTTCAACGAGTTCACGCTGCGGCTGCCGAAGCCGGCGGCGCCGGTCGTCGAGATGCTGGCGGCGTCCGGCGTGCTCGGCGGCGTGCCGGTGAGCCGCCTGTACCCGGGCCGGCCGGAGGCGGCCGACCTGCTGCTGGTCGCGGCGACCGAGACCAATACCGAGGACGACATGGACATCTTCGCCGCCAAGCTGACGGAGGCGCTGCGATGAGCGCCCCCCGCTCCAACAGCGACTGGAGCCAGGCGCTGAGCCGCTTCGCGGCGGAAGGACAGAGCGCCGGCACGTACGGCGGCAACCGCGGGTTGCAGATCGAGGAGCCGCTGATTTTCGAGCGCGACGCCGAAGGACGCTGCGGCGTCGACCTGCCGGACCCGCCGGCCGGCGTGAAGAGCCGTCTCGGCGGGCTGGAGCGAACGGAGCGGATCGGGCTGCCCGGCCTCGCCGAGCCGCAGGTGGTCCGCCACTTCACCCGTCTGTCGCAGAAGAACTACGCGATCGACACCGGGATCTACCCGCTCGGCTCCTGCACGATGAAGCACAACCCGCGCCTCAACGAGAAGATGGCGCGGCTGCCCGGCTTCGCCGACGTCCACCCGATGCAGCCCGCGTCGACGGTGCAGGGCGCGCTGGAGCTGATCGACACGCTGGCGCACTGGCTGAAGACGCTGACCGGCATGCCGGCGGTGGCGATGAGCCCGGCGGCCGGCGCGCACGGCGAGCTGTGCGGCATGATGGCGATCCGCGCCGCGCTCGATGCGCGCGGCGGCGGCGGCGGCGAGAAGCGGAACCGCGTGCTGGTGCCGGAATCGGCGCACGGCACCAACCCGGCGACGGCGGCGGCCTGCGGCTTCACCGTCGACCCGATCCCGGCGAACGAGCGCGGCCGCGTCGACCTCGCCGCCTTCCGGGCGAAGCTCGGGCCCGACGTCGCGGCGATCATGCTGACCAACCCGAACACGTGCGGGCTGTTCGAGAGCGAGATCCGCGAGATCGCCGACGCGGTGCACGCGGCGGGCGCCTTCTTCTATTGCGACGGCGCCAACTTCAACGCGATCGTCGGGCGGGTGCGGCCGGCGGACCTCGGCATCGACGTGATGCACATCAACCTGCACAAGACGTTCTCGACGCCGCACGGCGGCGGCGGGCCGGGCAGCGGCCCGGTGGTACTGGCCGAAGCGCTGGCGCCGTTCGCGCCGCTGCCGTGGGTCGTGCACGGCAAGGACGGGTTCGCGCTCGTCGAGCGGGCCGAGGGGCGGGCGGCGCAGGCTTTCGGGCGCCTCAAGGGCTTCCACGGCCAGATGGGCATGTTCGTGCGCGCCCTGGCCTACATGATGAGCCACGGCTCGGACGGGCTGCGGCAGGTCGCCGAGGACGCGGTGCTCAACGCGAACTACGTGATGGCGGCGTTGAAAGAAGACCTCTCGCCGTCGTTCGAAGGGCCGTGCATGCACGAGGCGCTGTTCGACGACCGCTTCCTCAAGGACACCGGCGTCACGACGCTCGACTTCGCGAAGGCGATGATCGACGAGGGATATCATCCGATGACGATGTACTTCCCGCTCGTCGTGCACGGCGCGTTGCTCGTCGAGCCGACCGAGACGGAGAGCAAGGACTCGCTCGACCGCTTCATCGCGGTGATGAAGGAGTTGGCGCATGCCGCCCGGAGCGGCGACACCGACCGGTTCCGGGACGCGCCGCGGCACGCGCCGCGCCGCCGCCTCGACGAAACCGCCGCGGCGCGCAAGCCGGTCCTGCGCTGGACTCCGGAAGCGCCGGCGGTGCGGGACGCGGCGGAGTAAGGAAAGAGACGAAAGGAACTTTGAATCGGAGATCGGGGGGATGGTTGGGGATGAGGGGATAAGAGAAAGGAAATCCACCTCTTAACGCGAGGGCCGTAGAGGGGTCGCGAACGACACAAAGGAATTAATTGCGCGCCTTCGGCGCAGAAAACTAACCTTTGCGTCCTTCGCGCCAACTTGGCGCCCTTCGCGTTGAACAGGTTTCCTTTATTCCCTTATCCCCAACCATTCCCCCGATCCCCGATCCCCGATCCAGATCCCCTCTCACTCGAACCCGTACAACCGGGCCGGGTTGTCGACGAGGATGCGGCGGCGGAGCGCCTCGTCGGGAACCCAGGTCGCGAGCAGGTCGAGCAGGTCGCCGGTGTTCGGCATGTACGTGTCCATCGCGACGTGCGGCCAGTCGCTGCCCCAGACCATCCGATCGGGAGCCGCCTCGACGAGCGCACGGGCGAACGGGATCGTGTCCGTAAAAGGCGGACCGGCGGACGAGGTCCGGTAAGCGCCGGAAAGCTTCACCCAGCATCCGCAATCGCGGACGAGCCGCAGCAAGGTCTGGAAGCCCGGATGGTCGAAGCCGGCCGCGGTCGGCATGTGGCCCATGTGGTCGACGACGAAGGGCACCGGCAGCCGCTCCAGCCGTGGCGCGAGCGCCGGCAGTTCCCGCGCGTCGAGCAGGAATTGCAGATGCCAGCCGAGTCCGGCGATGCGCGACGCCAGCGTCTCCAGGGCATCGAACCCGATCCCGCCGCCGAACAGCACATTGAGGCGGAGGCTGCGCACGCCCGCCGCGGCGAGGTCCGCCAGCTCGTTGTCGGAAACGTCCGGTGCGACGACAGCGATACCGCGCAGCCGGGCCGGCCGGGAGCGAAGCACCTCGACCATGCGGCGGTTGTCGGTGCCGTGCACGCTGACCTGCACCAGCACGCCGCGGTCGAGGCCGAGCGCGTCGAGCATGCCGAGATACGCCTCCGGTGGCGCCTCGGGCGGCGTGTAGCTGCGGTCCGCGACGTAGGGGAAGCGGTGCGGCGGACCGATCACGTGGGCGTGCGTGTCGCAGGCGCCCGGCGGCACCGTCCAGCCGGGCCGCCGGTGGCTCGGATCGGGCGCGAGGCAATACGGGGCGGCATCGCTCCCCGCTCCCGGCGTTCCGGATTTCTGCTGCGGCATGACGTCCTACCCTGCACCATTTCCCATCTTATCATCGATGTCGGCCCGCGGCCGAAACGGCGGCACCGGAGCGCTGCCGACCGCGCGTAAGGAAGGCGTAATCGTATCGCACTACAAGCGGATGTATAGGTTCGCCTCCTCCGCATTGGACGCCGGCACCCGATGGACATCGACCTCGACGACCTTCTCGTCCCGATCCTTCTGCTGACCCATGCCGCGGCTTTCCTCATCGGCTACGCCACCCGCGCCTACCGCTCGCGGTTGAAACGGCGGCGTTATCGGGTTCCGCTCGGCTGAGAGCGACGGACGGAGCCGCCCGACCGCCGGATGCACCGCGCCGGATCGATCGGTTAACGTCGAAAATTCTTACACTTCATCGACCCCGGGTTTAGTCACTCCGCATAACACATTGTTTTTCAATTGTTTTTCTTCTTGGCACGCAAGCTGCTTATGAGGTGCATCGGTAATCGGCCCCTTCATCAGCACCTTAGAGGTCCACCATGATCAAGAAGCTTCTCACCTCCGCCCTCGGCGCCGCAGCGTTGGCGCTCGTCGCAGCGGCTCCGGCGCATGCCGTGATCGTTCCGTTCGGCGGTTCGGCGACGGGCACCGACCCGCTCGGCGGCACGTGGCAGGCGACCAACTCCTTCCAGCCGTCGTGGGGCGAGCCGGGCCTGGGCGCCGGCACGCTGACCTTCAACCCCGGCAACTTCAGCAACGGCGCCGGCACCTTCGCCAACGAGTTCGACTTCATCTTCCTGAGGGGCGTCTCCGGCGCGATCGACACGACGCCGGCCAGCGGTCCGTTCGGCTTCGAGTTCACGACCCGCTTCTCGGACATCACCAAGGGCGTGCTCTGGACGGCCCAGTTCATCAGCGACAAGGAAGTGCACTTCATCGCCCCGGCCGGCTCGCGCATCGACGTCGGCGACCAGTTCTTCGTCAACGTCTCCTTCACCGGCCCGGTCGATCTCGCGAAGTTCAGCTTCGCCGGCCTCTGGACCGATGCCGGCGCCGCCGTTCCCGAGCCGGCCACGCTGGCCCTACTCGGCTCCGGCCTGCTCGGCCTCGGCCTCGCCCGGCGCCGCAAGTCGGCATAACCGGCCGAGAGTCGGAAGACTTTACAGGTCAGGGCGGCGCCTTCGGGCGCCGCCCTTTTCATTTGCCGATAGTGCAGCCGGCATCGTGCCGACCGGCGCAACCCGCGACCGCTCCGATCGTCACTCCGGCTCGCCGCCGTCGGCACCCGGAACCGCGAGTTCCGCCGCGATCAGCCGGGCCGCCCGCGCCAGCGCATCGGGCCCGGCGCCGCGCCGACGCCGGCCGCCGCCGACGCCAAGCCGCTGGCGCAGCATCCGGGCAGCCGCAACGGCGAGATAGCCGAGTTGCTCGTCGCCGAGCGCCGCGACGAAATCGGCAAGATCAGGGTTCGTCGCCTGCGCGGCGAACGATACAGGACTCGGCGGCGGGCGGAGCATCTCGCCCTCCGCGGCCTCCTCGGGAACAGCGTCAGGCGCTACAACCGGCTCGGCTGCCGCCTCGGCGGCGGCATCCGGCCTCGCCTGCCGTTTCCGCCGCACCCGCGTGCCGCTCTGCGGCGACGCCGCCGCCTCGGATGCAGGCGGCTCGGGCGCCGGTTCCGGCGCGGGCTCGCCGAAGAAATCCATCTGCCGCTCGTCGCGTCTGCGCCTTGCCACCGTCGCGCCACCATCGATCCGCTGCCGCCGACAGGAGCACCAACACCTCCGCAGGCGGTCATGCGATTAGGCGACCGTACAGTCCCTCGTCAAACAACAAACAGCCGGGGTGGGGCCGCATGATCCCGGAGACGGACTTGCAGACCGGGAGATATGGCCGCATCGCTGAGAGTGGCCGGCCATGGCGTCGCAGTCCGGACCCCGGCGGACTCCATACTCAACCTGCCGGTTCGGAATTAAGCCGTTGTTAGTAGGAATGCGATCAACTGTACGCAAGATGCGACAAAGCGGCACGACGCCGCTTTCGACCGGAGTGGGCGCATGAGCGTACACGGACCCCATTTGCGGCAGCGCCTTGCCGCAGCGGCAGAACCGCCACCGGCATCATGAGCGCGGCGGCGGCAAGCACGAAGAGCGCCGTGGAGTCCGCTCCGCGCGCCACGCATTTCGCGTTCGCTCACAAGGTCTTCGCGGCACCCGGGGCGCGCTTCGCGAAAGCCGCCAACGGCGATCCGATGCTCTACGTCACGCTCGGCGAACTCGCGGTCGGCGTATCGCTCCCGACGCTGCGGGCGGAGTTCGGCATCGACGACGGCTCTCCGGACGCGCGTCTTCTCGATGTCGTGGCGCGGAGCCTTCGCTTCGTGCGCGAGATCATGCCCGGCGACTGCATCCCCCGCGAGCTGCTCGACGGCACCGCGTCCTGGTCGGTCAGCGACGAGCACCTGGCCACTGCGCGCAGCCGCCTCACCCTCCAGCTCGCGACATGGATACGCGGCGGCGAGACCACGGTGCTCGACCGCGCGCAGTTGCAGCAGCTCGCGGACGATCCGGCGACCAAGGAGCGCATCCAGGCCGCCTTCAGCGAGGCCGCGGAACGGCTCGGCTTCGGCCAAAACGGGCGGCAGGCGGTAGTCGACCGCGTCGAGCTGCTAGCGCGCGAGCTGTCATACATCGAGGCGCTGCGCGACCGCGTCGCGCTGGTGCTGTCGATCGACAAGAAGCTCAACCGGATGGTCGCCGTCTACAAGCGCGACCGGGTCTTCATGGAAGACCTCGTTCGCGTCCGCAACCTGATGCGTCACCCGGTGGCCGAGTTCACCGACATGCTGATGCAGGTCGACGCGCAGACCAGCGAGATTCTGGCGCTGCTGCGGAACATGGACGTCCACGTCACCTTCATCCGCGAAACGCGGAACGAGCTGCACTGGCGGCTGATGGCGTGGGACGAGGTCGTCGTCGCGTGGCAGCACTACGACGCGGTGCGAAGCGAGGAGGCCGAACGGCTCGTGCGCGGCCTCTACAGGCTTCTGGCGCCGCTCTATGCGACCGGCGCCGTCTGGCGCCGCGACGTGTAGGACGCACCGGTCGTCCGCCTCTCCTCACCGCGAGGCTCTTAGGTTAGGACCGGTCGAGGAACAATTTCTTCACTGCGGAGGACGTAGAGAACCGCGAAGATCCGTGGCGGGATGATTTCTCGCGCGCCGCAGAGGCGCGCAGCCGATCGCTCTGCGATCCTCCGCGTTTCCTCCGCGCGCCCTGCGGTAAAAGGAGCTTCTATTTCCTCTCAGCCCATTACTTAGCCGAGACCGGCCGTGGCCAATTGCTTCGTGTCGGCCGCGACGCTGGCGAAGAACTCGATCTGCCATTGCAGCGCTGCCGGCGCGAGCGGATAGCGTCCGTCCGCCGACGCCCGCAGCACCGAAGCCGGCGGGATCCGCGCGAGCCGCAACTGGATCTGCACCGCCGCCGTCGCGTCGAGCCCGGCCTTCCAGGCAAGCGCCGCGGCCCCCTTGGCGCTGCCCGCCGTCAGGATCTGATCGACGACGGCGAGCGGGACGCCGGCAAGCAGGGCGAGCCCGGCCGCCGCGAGGCGCCGGTCCTGTCCGGCGGCATCCAGCACGAACGAGGCGTCGAGCGTGCCGCACGCCTGCGCCTGCCGGGCGCGGGCGAGTGCCGCTTCGTCCGGATCGGCGGCAGCTGCGGCGCCGCATGCGTCCCCACGGCCGCCACCGCTGCCGTCGAGGCGCGCCATCACGACCCGCTCCAGGTGCGCGGCGGTACGCGGATCGAGGTCGCTGCGCGCGGTAAGCCGCGCCAGCAGATCGGCGGCGACGAATTGAGCGAGCCGGCGGATCGCGCGGTCCGACAGGCGCGGGCGCGCGACGAGCGGCCGGTGCCAGCGCGGATGATTCGCCGCCTCCTCGGCGAGCCGGTCGATCGTTTCCTCGCGGAGCTGGACCGAGCCGTTCGCGAGCAGCACGGCGACGGCTGCGTCGTCGTCGGTCGCCGCGACCGCTTCGGCGACATCCGTCCCGAGTCCCTCGCGGTCGGCGATCGCGACCAGCGCCGCCGAGGCCGCGCCAGCGGCGATGATGTCGAGGAGATCGTCGCTGCCGAGCAGCGGCGAGAAGCGAAGGATCGGACCGGCGACCTCGATCGCGTCGTCCCGCGCGAGCTGCCGCACGATCGCGACCGGGGCATCGGGCATCAACTGGAGCGTCTCGGCCAGGATGCGGCGGATGCGGACGGCCTGATCGCGCGCCAGGATCTCCAGCGTCTCGAAGGTGATCCGCCGCAGCCGGTCGGTTTCGGCTGCCGTCAGTCCCGGCGCCAGCCGCGCGATCTTCCGCGCCAGCGCGCCGCGCACCTCCTCGTCGCGGTCCCGCGCCAGGAGGAGATCGGCCTGCACCGGCGTCGCGTCGTTCGCCGCGATCGCCGAGCGGACGCCCGGATCCGGATCGGCGGCGAGGTAATACAGCACCTCCGGCTGGATCTCCGGGCGCGAGGCGACGCGGCGTCGGTCGGCCGGATCGGCGCTCGCGGTAAGCCGCTTCGACTCCTCGTAGTCGATCGGCGCGCCGCGCGCGACGCGGTCGAAGACGCGCTGCAGCAATCCTTTCATTCTGCGGCTTCCGGCGCGGCCGCAGCGGCCGGCGCCAAGTGGACAATGCCTCGCCCTGCCCGCTTCGCGACGTACATCGCGCCGTCGGCGCGGACCATCAGCGCGTCCAGCGTCTCGCCGCTCCGCGGCTCATGGACCGCGATGCCGATCGACAGCCCGAACGGGCGGGCAGGATCGCCGGACCATTCCGCGAGGCTGCCCGCCTCCGCGATCAGGCCGGACATCCGATCGACCGCGACATCGGCGTCCATGCCGTCCATCCACAGCGCGAACTCGTCGCCGCCGAGGCGGCCGGCAAGGTCTTCCGGCCTGAGGCGCTCGCGAAGAAGCGCGCTGATCCGGGCGAGCGCCCGGTCGCCCGCGAGATGGCCGCGCCGGTCGTTGACCAGCTTGAAATTGTCGAGATCGACATAGGCGAGCGTCGCGGGCCGGCCGAGGCGCATCGAACGGCGGAACCGGCGCCCGAGATCTTCGAGGAATCCCCGCCGGTTGAGCAGGCCGGTGAGCGGATCGGTTCGCGACAGATGCTTCATCCGCTCGTGCTGATCGAGTTGCGCCAGCACGAGCCCGAGATGGCCGGCCACGACGCCGAGCAGATCGCGATCCTCGTCGCCGATCCCGTCGCCGCTGCCGCCGCGGCGCCACGCCACGACCGCGCCGTTGACGGCGCCGCCGAACCGGGTCGCCAAGACGGCGAAGCCGTCCGCGGATGCGGCGGCGCCCGTTGCGCTTGCCGCGTTGGCGGCGAGCGCCTCCAGCGGCAGCGGCGGCGCGGCTCCCCACTGCGCCGCCGCGTTCCAGGCCTCCTCGCCGCTCCCCTCCTCGTCCGCTTCCGCCTCGACGGTCGCCGCCGCGGGAACCCGGCGACGGAGCACCGCCGCACCGTCGGCGCCGACGGCAAGCGCCGCCTCGCGAAGCACCGCGTCGAGCGCACGGGCCGGCGACAGTTCCTCCCGGAGCGTCAGCAGGACGCGCGCGACGAGGCGCTCCCGCGTTTGCGCCGCCGTCAGCGCACGCTCGCGCTCGACCGCCTCGGTCACGTCGCGGCAGACTCCGCGCGCGCCGCGCCAGCGCCCGTCGCCGCCGTGCAGCGGCCGCGCGGAGACGGCGAGACAGGCACGACCGCGCCCATCTCCCGCGCCGCCCCCGCCTGCGCCGCCGCCGCGGCGCGCCCAGAGGAACGGCTCCTCGGCCGGTGTGCGGGCGGCGAAGATGCCGCCGGCCGGGTCTCCGGGTTCCGCGAGGAACTCCACGGGGTCGCGACCGATCATCGCGGCGGCGGGCCAGCCGATCGCATCGCGCGACACGAACACGAACCGGCCGTCCTCGCCGGTCTCCCAGGCGAAGTCGCTGGAGATCTCGACCAGCTCCTTGTAGCGCTGCCGGCTTTCCAGCAGCGCGTCGCGGATGGCGCGGTCGGAGGCCGCGCCGGGTGCGGCGGCAAGGCGGGAGTGGGCGGTCATGGGTCCGTCATGCTCCAATCGCCCCTCAGGCAGGCTTTCGCTGCGCCGTCTCGGCGCGCCCCATCGTGGGCGTCGTACCGGTGCGCAGCAGCAGGATCGAGATCCGCCGGTTGCGCGGATCGTTGGGGTCGCTGGCGATGAACGGCTCGGTATCGGCGCGTCCGGCGATCTCGGCGAACCGGTCGCCGGCGAGGCCGGAATCCGCGAGCGCCCGGCGGGTCGCGTTGGCGCGCTCTCCCGACAGCGTCCAGTTGTCGCCGCGCGCTCCGGCGGCGAAGGGGCGCGCATCGGTGTGGCCGCGCACCGCGATGCGGTTCGGCAGCGACGACACCGCCTTCGCGACGAGCCCGACGAGCTGGCGGGTACGCGCCGTCATCTCGGCGCTGCCGCTCGGGAACATCGAGTATTGCTGCTGGTCGACGATCTGGATGCGCAATCCCTCCGGCGTCTGGTCGACGAGGATGTTCTGCGTGAGGTCCTTGAGGTCGGGCGATGCCTCGATCGCCTGCCGGAGCGCCTGTTCGGCGGCATCGAAAAGCTTCTGCTCGTTCGCCGCCGCGGCGGCGGCAGCCGCGGCGACCGCGGCCTCGTCCGGTTGCGGCGGGTCGGCTTCCGTCTGCTCGTTCGAATCGGCCCCGGCAGGAGCGATCGGCAGCGTCAGCTGCACGGCGCCGGTCGCCTTGAGCGCGCCGTTCGCCGTCGCGAGCGTCTGCCCGCCGAGCAGCCCGTCCCCGCCGCTGGAGGTGCTTGTCACCGTGGCGGTCGGCGAGAAGTAATCGGCAATTCCCTTGCGTTGCTGCTCGTTCGTCGCGCCGAGCAGCCAGAGCAACAGGAAGAACGCCATCATCGCCGTCACGAAATCCGCATAGGCGACCTTCCAGGCGCCGCCGTGATGGTCGTCGTGCCCGTCCTCGTGACGCTTCCGGATGATCGTGACTTGCTCGGCCTTGGACATGACCTGATCGAAGGAACAAAGGTGGCGGCGGTGGCGCGCATCGCGCGGCGCCCGACCCCAGTTAGGATGAAACCGATTAAAGGTTGCTGAACCTCGGAGTCACTCGCGCAGGTAGCGCACGGCGGAGCGGCGGCGGCGGGCGCGCGAATCTGCCGACATCGTCCTGCACGGGGGCAACCGGCGTTAAATGCTTTTTAGTTGCTATTGCGGAAAAGACTGAACTTCCGGTTGATCGAATCGCCTTGCATCCGGCTGCACCGCATCGTCTTCAAGCAGAGCGCTTTATGACCGACAACGAGACCACAGATCTCATTGAGCTTCGCCGCCTCGCCAGCCGCCTTTTCGTCCTCGCGTTGTGGCTGCACGTGCCGCTCGTGCTGGCGCTGTCCGCGGCGGGCGCCGGCGCGCACTTCGCCGGGCATGCCGTCGCCGCCGTTCTCCTGGCGGCGGCGCCGACGGCGCTGTGGCGGCTCGACGGATCGCGCAAGGCGACCCGGATCGCCGTGGCGCTGGCAATGGTCGGGATGGTGTCGCTGCTCGTCCACGCCGCGCCCGACCGTTACCGCGTCGATGCGCATCTGTATTACTTCGTCGTCTTCGCGGTCCTTGCCACCTATTGCGACTGGCGGCCGATCGTCGCCGCGGCGGCGGCGACCGCATTGCATCATCTGACGCTCAATTTCCTGATGCCCGACGCGATATTCGGCGGCGGGCCGGATCTGGCACGCGTCGGGATCCATGCCGCAATCGTGCTGATCGAATGCCCGGCGCTGGTCTGGCTGACGCGGCGGCTCGAAAGCCTGTTCGCGGAGAATACGGCGGCGCTGGAGCAAGCCCGGCAGGCGCGCCATCGCGAGGAGGCCGGCGCGCAGGCCGCGCTTGCATCCCAGGAGAACACGCATGCCGAGCGCGACAAGTCGCTGCTCGAAACCTGCGACCTGATCGAGCGCGACCTCCACGCGGTCGCCCGCACCGTCCTGGACTCGGGCGAGCGGCTGGAGCGCGGCGCGCAGGAGATGACTGCGGCTACCGCCGAGATCCGCCGCGAGACCGAATCGGCGGCCGCCGCCGCCCAGGACGCGAGCGGCAACGCCACCGCGGTAGCCGCGGCGAGCGAGCAGCTGTCGGCGAGCACCCGCGAGATCGCGCGGCAGTCGATGCAGTCCGGCGAGATCGTCCGCGAGGCCGTTGCCGCGGCCGAGCGCGCGTCCGGCACGGTCGGGGAGCTGCGCACCGCCGCCGACCGAATCGGCGACGTCGTCAAGCTGATCGCCGACATCGCCGGCCACACCAATCTGCTGGCCTTGAACGCGACGATCGAGGCGGCCAGGGCCGGCGAAGCCGGCAAGGGCTTCGCCGTCGTCGCCAGCGAGGTCAAGGGCCTGTCGAACCAGACGCAGCGGGCGACCGAGGACATCGCGCAGCAGATCCGCAACGTCCAGGACGCCGCCGGCCTCAGCGTCGCCGCGATCGGCGACATAGTGCACATCATCGAGCGGATCAACGACGCCGCCGGCGCCGTCGCCGCCTCGGTCGCGCAGCAGGACGCAGCGACCGCCGAAATCAGCCGCAACGCCAGCCAGGCGGCGGCCGGCGCCGGGCACGTCACGAGCTGCGTCGTCGACATTGCCGGCCGCACCGAGACCGCCGCCGCGCTCGCCGCGGCCGCCGAGCGGCAGGCGAAGGACACGCGGGCGGCGGTCGAGG
>DASWRT010000411.1:0-3152 GCA_036403035.1 Allostellaceae bacterium
GCGGAGTGATCACTCCGCCGGAACCGGCGACGGCTCGGAGGAGCTGCCGCGGATTTCGCGGACCATAAAGGCGATCAGGCCGGCGACCCCGGTGAGCCCGATCGACACGAGCCAGAGATTGTCGTACCGGGCGAACAGGTCGAAGAAATATCCGCCGAGATAGCTGCCCACGGCCGCCCCGAGTGCGTGGCCGCCGCCGATCAATCCCATCGCGAGCCCCATGATCCGGAGGCCGAGATGGCTGGCGGCGAGGCTCGCCGTTACCGGGACGGTCGCATAGTCGGATATCCCGAACAGGATCGCGAAGAGGAAGAGCAGCTCCGCGCTGGCGCCGACCTTGAGCAGCAGCACGAAGACGACCGCGCGGACGATGTAGATGCCGCCGAGCAGCGCCGGCCGGTGCACCCGGTCGGCCAGCCAGCCCGCGAGGATGATGCCGCAGAAATTGAACGCGGAGAGGACGCCGAAGGCCGACGCGCCGACGATCGGCGTGAAGCCGCACAGGGCCGCATACGGGAGGAAATGCGTCTCGATCACGCCTGCCGTCGTGAAGCCGCAGAGCAGGAAGCTCCAGAAGAGGGCGTGGAAGACGGGGTTGCGCGCGAGAAAGGCGAGCCGCTCGCTCAGCGGCTCCGCCGCCGCAGCTTTGGCGGGTCCGTGGGCAGCGGCCGCGGCCGGCGTCCGTCGCCGCAGCGCAAGCAGCACCGCCGGGATCAGGACCAGCGCGCCGATGCCGAGCGACAGGAAGGAGAGGCGCCAGGAGCCGTTCTCCAGCAACACGGCCAGCAGCGGCACGACGAGGAGCTGGCCCGCCGTCGCGCCGGACGTCGCGATCCCGGTCGCGAGGCCGCGGTTGCGCTCGAAGAAGCCGGCGACCGCCGTCGCGATCACGTGCATCGCGATGATGCCGAAACCGACTGCGGCGAGTCCGCTATACGCGACGAGGAATATCCAGCGTTGGTGCATCGACGCGACGGCCAGCATGCCGACGGCGATGACCGCCAGTCCGGTCAATATCAGGCGGCGCGGTCCGTGGCGGTCGACGAGGTTCCCGGCGAACGGCGCTACGCACGCCATGCAGACCAGCGCGATCGCGCCGCCGGTCGATGTGAAGCCGCGCGACCAGCCGAGTTCCTGTTCCCAGAGGGGCATCGCGAGCCCGAGCGCCGAGCGGGCCGAGAAGGCCAGCGCGAGCGCGAGGAAGCAGATCCCGACGACAAGCCACGCGAAGAGGCCGGACTCCTGCGATGTGCCGGGGTGGCGATGGTCGGTCTCGATCGTCCGGGCAGCAGACATGGAACACCCGCGTAAAGGGAATCGGATAGCAGCCTGTCCATCCCGCCGGCCATTGGCAAATCAGAAATCCTCGGCGTGCTGCTTAGCTGAGCTTGGCCATTCGTTCGCGGATCGTTTTGCGTCCGCGTGGTCTCCGACCTGTCCGCCGCCCGCGGCCCCGGGGCCTATGTCAGCCGAGCAGCAGGCTCAGCAGCGCGGGCAGCGTGACCATCGCACCGACCGTGGAGATGACGACGAGTCCCGCGATCTCCTCCGGCTCGTTGTTCCAGCGCAACGCAAACAGGTAGTTGTAGACCGCGACCGGCATCGCGCTTTGCAGGATCAGCACCGGCCGCGCAATGCCGTCGAGGTGGAACAGCATGGCCGAAGCGGTGCCGATCAGCGCGCCTATGCAGAGCCGCACCGCCGCCACCGCGGCGGCGCGGCCGAGCGAGGCGACCCTGAGCCGGGCGAGCGACGATCCCAGCATCATCAGCATCAGCGGCACCGTGAGATTGCCGATCGTGCCGACCGTATTGGCCAGCCAGCGCGGCATCTCGACGTGGCCGATCGAAGCGGCAAGTCCGAGCGCCGCGGCATAGAGGATCGGCATGCGCGCAAGGCCGCGCCAGCTCACTGCTCCGGCTGCCATCGCTTGGCCGATCGTGTAGTTGCCGATCGACGTGATCGTGAAGAACACGATCGCATGACCGAGCCCCTCGGGGCCGAAGGCATAGAGCGCCAGCGGCAGTCCGAGATTGCCGGCGTTCGGAAAGGTCAGCGAGGGCAGGTAGGTGCGCAGCCGCAGCCCGGCCGCGGCGAGTACCGCCGCGCCGACCGCGGCGAAGCCGGCGACCGCCGCGAGCGCCGCCCCGGCCGTCGTCGCGACGGCCTCGGGCGGAATGGCCGTCCGCGCCAGCGTCGAGAAGATGAGGCAGGGCGTGCCGATGTCGGCGACGAGCGGCGTCACCGTCGCGCCGTCGAGCGGCCGCCCCGACCGTGTCCAGACATAGCCGATACCGGCGGTCAGCAGCACCGGCAGCACAGCGGCGAGAAGGGCGGCGAGCACGCGACCTCGCGAAAATGCGACAGCGGCAGCAGCAGCTATATGCCTGACATAACGAGACAGTGACGCCTGCCGTTCTCAATCAATATACGCCGCCCCGCGCCGCTCGGGTAAGCGCGGTGCATATCGGGCGTAATGCTCGCGAGTATCCGGGCTGTCATGGCGTCGGACGGTCGATCGGTCTGGATCTCTGCCACGCGTTGAATGAACAGGGAGAGGCATGGCAGGTCGTCTTTGTGGCTGATAGCCAATTGATCGCCAGTTCTTAGGTATATTCCCTAACGATATGCATTTCCGAAGAAATCGGAGTGATGACGATGTCTGTTTTTCAAAATTCCTTCAAAATCCGAAACCTCGCCTGGTGATTGCTCTTGCTGCTTTATATTCCCCGTCGTAGCGTGGCCACCATCGTGAATATGCCCTGGAGGGGGAATGAAAAAACTTTCAGTTGCTCTTTGGTTTCTTTCCCTGGTGACGAGTGCAGGAACGGCATCCGCCGGCCACCTCGTCGTCGAGAACACATCCGCACGCGCCATTACTTGTACGGCAGACGGGTGGACTGCCGCTTCCGGCTACGTTACCGACCGCAAGTTCCGAGTCGAGCCGGGCGCTACGTTGAGCATCGAGCCGAATGCGCGTCGGCGCGGCGCGGCCCTGATCGATTGGGCGGAGTGCGGTACCGGCTTGCGAACCCGGAAAATGGGTATCACGCCAGATGGAGCGGACAGCCGGTTGATCGTCAACGGTCAGCAGGTACGGACCCTGAAGGCCTCGCTATACCCGTACATCCCCAACGTTCCCGGTGAGACGT
>DASWRT010000412.1:0-6361 GCA_036403035.1 Allostellaceae bacterium
CAGTCGCCGGACCCGACGACCGGCGCGGTCATGATGCCGATCTACGCGACCTCGACCTTCGCCCAATCGAGCCCCGGCGTGCACAAGGGCTACGAGTACGCCCGGACGCAGAACCCGACGCGCATGGCCTACGAGCGCTGCGTCGCCGACCTGGAGAGCGGCACGACCGGCTTCGCCTTCGCGTCGGGCCTCGCCGGGATCGCGACGGTGCTCGACTCCCTTCCCGCGGGGTCGCACCTCGTCGCCTCGGACGATCTCTACGGCGGCACCCGCCGGTTGTTCACGCGGGTCAGGGAGAAATCCGCAAACCTCTCGATCAGCTATGTCGACATGCGCGACCGCGAGACGCTGGAGGCGGCGATCCGGCCGGAGACGCGGCTGATCTGGGTCGAGACGCCGTCCAATCCGATGATGAAGCTGATCGACCTCGACATGGTCGCCGAGGTCGCCCGGCGCCGCGGCGCCGGGGGCAGCGGCAACGGCCTGATCGCCGCCGCCGACAACACCTTCGCCAGCCCGTGGGTGCAGCGGCCGCTGGAGCACGGGTTCGACCTCGTGATGCACTCGGCGACGAAGTACCTGAACGGCCATTCGGACATGGTCGGCGGCGTGGTGGTGGTCGGCGAGAACAGGGAACTGGCCGAACAGCTCGCCTTCCTGCAGAACTCCGTCGGCGCGATCCAGGGGCCGTTCGACAGCTTCCTGGCGCTGCGCGGGCTGAAGACGCTGGCGTTGCGGATGCAGCGGCACTGCGAGAGCGCGCTGGAGATCGCGACCCGCCTGGAGCGCCACCCGAAGGTGACGCGCGTCTACTATCCCGGCCTGCCCTCGCATCCGCAGTACGCGCTCGCCAAGCGGCAGATGCGCGGCGCGTTCGGCGGGATGATCTCGTTCGACATCAAGGGCGGCCTCGCGGAGGCGCGCCGGTTCCTCGAACGGGTGGAACTGTTCACGCTGGCCGAGAGCTTGGGCGGCGTCGAGAGCCTGATCGAGCACCCGGCGATCATGACGCACGCCTCGGTGCCGCCGGAGGCCCGCGCCGAACTCGGCATCGGCGACACGCTGATCCGCCTCTCGGTCGGCATCGAGGATCTCGACGACCTCTGGGCCGACGTGGAGAACGCGCTGGCGTGAGTCATCGCCGCGAAGCGCTTGGCGCTACGCTCAGAGCGCCTTGCGGAAGGTGAGATTGAAGCGGCAGCGGCCGGTCAGCGGGTGATCGCCCTCGGCGAGGACATCGACGCCGTGATAGGCGAGCCGCGCCGGGCCGCCCCAGACGGCGACGTCGCCGCCGACAAGGCGTAGGCGGCGCGGCCGATCGGGGCGGCGCACGCCGCTGAAGAGGAAGGTCGCCGGCAGGCCGAGCGAGACCGAGACGATCGGGGCGGCGAAATCGCGCTCGTCGCGGTCCTGATGCAGGCTCAGCCGCGCACCCGGCTCGTAGCGGTTGACGAGACAGGAATCGGGAACGAAGCCTGGGAACCCCGCCGCCGCGGCCGCCCGCGCGGCAAGGTTGCGGAAGGCGTCCGGCATCGGCGGCCAGGGCCGCCCGGTCTCGGGATCGTCGGCGGCGTAGCGATAGCCGCGGCGATCGGTCACCCAGCCGGCCTCGCCGCAATTCGTCATCGCCACCGACATGCGGTAACCGCCCGGCGTCTCCATGCGGCGGAACGGCGAGGCCGCCGCGATCGCCGCGATGGCGTCGATGAGGCGCGCTTCCTCTCCAACGGCGAAGCCGGCGAGGAGAACCGCGCCTTCAGCCAGCGTCTGCCGGAAAGGACGTTGCTCATGGTCGGCGAAGAGGTCGCCGACCGCCGCTTCATCCGCTCGCCGCGCCGCCGCACCGCGCCGTGCCGACCCGGTCATCGGGCGTCGCGGAAGATCACAAGAGGATCGTTCGTGGGCAAAAATCCCTCGCTTTCCGATCGCATGGCAGATCGTGCTGTAAATAATCACAGCCGCCGCGAGTCGCCATCAGACGTTATTGATCGTATCACCTCGAATTCTGAGTCGACTGAGGATTGGGCTGGATTTCCGTCCGATCACATCGGCAATTGTTCCGCAATGTCGAGCGTCGAGGATCGAGACATGGTCGCCCGGGATCGAGGTCACGGTGCTCGCCCCGGCGGCTCTGGTCGCCGCCAACCAATCGTCCGTGTCAGCGTTGCTCTCATCGCCCGACTGCGCCCAGAAGACATGCAATGGCGCATCGACGACGACATCACGGCATTGCGCCATGACGGCGGTGAGATGTGTCATGGCGTCGACCTGCCCTTGCAGGAACGGAAGCCAATCGAGGTCGGCGGCGTCGTTTTCCGTGAGCCCGGGCTGGTCGAGGAGGTCGGAGATTTTCTCGACGCCATACTTCTCCACGAAGCTCACCAAATCGGGGAACCATCCTTCAACGAGCGCGCGGCGCGTCTGCAACGAGCGCATCGTGGCGAGCTTGGCCTGCTCCCTTCGCTCGCTCGCGGAGAGATCTCGGCGAAGCGGGCGGCTGTCGATGAGGCCGACGCTTGCGACCTCATGGCCCAACGCTTCGAGGCGGTGCGCGACCTGAAGCGCCAGGAGGCCGCCCATCGACCAGCCGACCACCGCGTAGGGCCGCGCTGCGGCGGCGAGGACGCCCTCGACATAGCGTGAGACCAGCGTCTCCAGCCGGTCATCCGCGAGCGTGACGCCGGCAACCCCCGGCGAGCGGATGCCGTAGACCGAGAACTCCGCGCCGAGCGCCTCGGCGAGCGGCCCGAAACTCAGGATCTCGCCGTCGCCGCCATGGATGAGGAAGAGCGGCGGCTTGCGCACGCCATCATCCTGTTGCGCCGCCATCGGGATGACCAGCGCTTGCGGCTGATCGCCCCGTTCGATCTCCCGCGCCAGCGCGGCGATGGTCGGGAAGGTGAAGAGCGCCGAGACCGGCAGGCGAGCGTGGAGTTGCCGCTGGATCTTCGTGACGACTTGCACCGCGGCGAGGGAATGACCGCCCAGTTCGAAGAAATTGTCCAGAACGCCGACCTCGCCGATAGACAGCACATCGGCCCAGATCCGGGCGAGGACACTTTCCGTCGTGTTGCGCGGCACCATGGAGGCGGCGTGGCCGCTGCGCTCGGCGACCGGCATCGGCAACGCCTTGCGGTCGATCTTGCCGCTCGTCGTCAGGCAGAAATGATCGAGGATGACGAAACGCGCCGGGATCATGTAACCGGGCAATTTGTGCTGCAGTGCCGTGCGCATGCCCTCAACCTCCGGAGCGGCGGGATCGCAGACGAGATAAGCCACGAGCCGCTTGTCGCCGGGGCGGTCTTCGCGCGCCAGAACCGCGGCCTCGCGGATACCCGGCAGCGCCGCCAGCGCCGCTTCGATCTCGCCAAGCTCGATGCGATACCCCCGCAGCTTCACCTGATGATCGATGCGGCCCAGGAACTCCAAATTGCCGTCCGACCGCCAGCGCGCCAGATCGCCGGTGCGATAGAGCCGCTCCCCTTCCCCGAACGGGCTCGGCACGAACCGCTCCGCGGTCAGGTCCGGCCGCCCGAGATAGCCGCGCGCCAAACCGTCGCCGGCGATATGGATCTCGCCGACGACGCCCTCCGGAACGGGCTCGCCGAAGCTATCCAGCAGATAAATCCGCGTGTTCGCGATCGGACGGCCGATCGGCACGGTCGACGTCCCGTCGATTGCCGGGTCGCACTGATGGAGGCTGGCCCAGACCGTCGCCTCCGTCGGGCCATAGGCGTTGAACAGTCGACGGCCGGGACCAAACCGCCTGACCAACGCCGCCGACGGCGACTCGCCGGCGACGATGAGAGTACCGAGCCGGCCCAGATCCGCGTCTTCCGGAAGCGCGGCCAGGACAGTCGGCGGCAAGGTTACGTGCGAGATCTCGTGCCGCCGGAGCGCATCGACGAGCGCCTCGTCCGCCAAGACCGCTCTCCGCGCGCCAAGATGCAGCGACGCGCCGTGACAGAGAGCCATCACAAGCTCGAAGACGGAGGCGTCGAAGCTGAAGGATGCGAATTGCAGGACGCGGCTTTCGCCTGTGATGCCGAAGGCGGCGCCCTCCGCGAAGGCAAGATTGATTACCCCCGCATGCCGGATCATCGTCCCCTTGGGGATTCCGGTGGAACCCGAGGTATAGATGACATAGGCGAGGTTCTCCGGCCTCACGCCGCTCTCGATCGCGTCCTCGCTCCGCTGCGCGATCGTGGCCCAGTCGTCATCCAGACGAATCTCGTACCCCCATCGGCCGGGAAGCTGCTCGCTCAGCGCCGCCTCGGTCACCAGAACCGCGGTCTGCGCATCCTCCAGCATGTAGGCGAGGCGTTCCGGCGGATAGCTCGGGTCGAGCGGCAGGTAGGCGCCGCCCGCCTTGAGAATGCCGAGCAGCCCCACCACCAGATCCGGCGAGCGCTCCACGTACAGACCCACCACCGTTTCGGGGCCTACGCCAAGTTCCGCCAGATAATGCGCCAGCTGGTTCGACCGCCGGTCGAGTTCGCCGTAGCTCAGCCGCCGCTCGCCGCAGACGATCGCGACAGCGTCCGGCGTCCGGGCGGCGTGCTCCGCAAAGAGATCATGCACGCACCGCTCGCGCGGATACGGCCTCGCGGTGTGGTTCCACGAAACGAGAAGCTGATGGCGCTCCATGCCCGTCAGCAGCGGGACATCCCGGAAGCCGCTTTCCGGCGCGGCGCACGCGCGGTCGGCCAGGCGCTCGAAATACTGGTGCCACCGCACGATGGTGGCGTCGTCGAATAGATCGGTGTTGTAGACGTAGCCGATCGCGAGACGATCCCGCACGACGCGCAGCTCGATCCTGATCTCGAAATCGGCGTGGCCGCCGATGCCGCTGTTGCGGACGGCCATGCGAAGCCCGCTCAGCGCCGGAAGATCGTCGAGGTCGCGATCGTCCTCGTTGTGGTAATTGAGCACGACCTGTGCATACGGCATGTAGGACGCGTCGCGGCTTTCGGCCAAATGCGTGAGCACGAGTTCGAACGGGATCGGATACTCATGCGCCGAAACGACCTGCTCGACCGTCGCGGTCAGCACCTCGGCGAAAGATGCGTCCCGGTCGATCGCGCTGCGCAGCGTCACGATGTTCGCGAAGATGCCGATCAGATTCTCGGTCTCGCCGCGATTGCGATTGGCGGTCGCCATCCCAATGCAAAGATCGTTTTGCCCGCAGAGGCGATGGAACAGCGTCTTGAACACCGCCGCGACGGCCATGAACAGCGTTGCGCGGTGTTGCCGGCCCAGCGCCGACAAACGCCGCGTCAGCGCCGGTGAAAGCATCGCCTCGTAAAACGCGCCGTTGAACGTCGCGACGGCCGGTCGCGGCCGGTCGGTCGGCAGTTGCAGCAGATCCGGGGCGCCCGCCAGACGCTGCCGCCAATAATCGAGCTGCCGGCTCAGCACCGAACCGGTCAAGTGTTGCTGTTCCCAGTGGCAATAGTCGGCGTATTGGACAGCGAGAGCAGGCAGCGGCGAGGGCCGCCCGTTCTTGAAGGCGTCGTAGAGCTGGGCGACCTCGTCCATCAGCAAGCGAAGCGACCACGCGTCGTACAGGATGTGATGCAGCGTCAGCAGCAGCACATGCTCGCCCACCCGGCGCCGCAGCAGGCGCACGCGGATCAGCGGTCCCTTCTCGAGATCGAACGGCGTCGTCGCCTCGTCATGGATCCGCTGCCGGATGGCGGCTTCCGCGGCGTCGGAGGCGAGAGATGTGAAATCGTCGAGCGGCAGCGTGATCGGAGAGGCCGGCGCAATGACCTGCTCGGGGACGCCGCCTCGATGCCTGAAGGTCGTGCGCAACGGTTCGTGCCGGGCGATCAGCGCGTCGAAAACGCGGGTCAGCACCGGCACATCCAGGGTGCCGGTCAGCGTCAGCGCCAGCGGCATGATGTGGGAGACGCTGTCCGGCTGGAGCTGATCGAGGAACCAGAAGCGCTTCTGCGCGAAGGACAACGGCAGAGTCCCGTCGCGGGCGACCGGAGCAATGCCGGGGAGACGAGGCCCCGTCCGGTCCGCGACCGCTGCGTCGATGCGTTGCGCCAGCGCCGCGATCGTCGGGCCTTCGAACAGGACCCGCAACGGCAGATCGATCTCGAAGCGCGTTGCAGCCCTCGATATCACCTGCGTCGCCAGCAGCGAATGGCCGCCGAGCGCAAAGAAATCGTCGTGAGCGGAGACACGGTCGACGCCGAGGACTTCCGCCCAGATCGCGGCCAGAACCTCCTCTGTCGGCGTGCGCGGCGCAACGTAGCCGGCCTCCCCGCGAGTTAGGTCCGGGGCCGGCAGCGCTCGCCGGTCGACCTTGCCGTTCACCGTCAGCGGCAAGGCGTCGAGCACCACGACATGC
>DASWRT010000413.1:0-2119 GCA_036403035.1 Allostellaceae bacterium
CTCCACCGCGACGTCACGCGCCGGCTTGCCGGACGGCGCACCGTATCGCCGCTACCGGCCGGTTCCGGGCGGTCACTTCGCGATCCGGAATACCCACGGGATCTCGACCGTCCGCGAGACCGGACGTCCGTTCTCCATTGCCGGACCGAACCGCCAGCGACGCACCGCGGTCAACGCCGCATCGTCGAGCGATGCATGGCCGCTGCTGCGGCTCAGCGAGACGGCGGACTGGACGCCGTCCTCGCTCACCTCGACGCGGACGATCACCTCGCCTTCGATCCGCTGATGCAGCGCCGCCGCCGGATAGGCGGGCTGGATCCGTTCGAGCACGGCAACGCCGCGGCTCGGCCCCGACGCCGCAGCGGCCGCGGGCTCGGCCGGAACGGCGGGGCTGGCGGCCGGAGGAGCCGCGGCGGGATCCGGAATGGCAGCCGGCGGCGTCGGCCGAGACGGTGACGGCCGCGCTTCCTCATGCCCCCGCCGCACCGGCGGCACATCGGCCGGAGGCGCCGCCATGCGCTGCTTTGGAGCCGCGCGTCTCGGCTGATCCGGCGGCTTCGCGGCCGGTCTTGCCGGCTGTGGAACCGGCATCGAAGCCGTCGGGACGGGAAGCTGCGGCGGCTCATCCACGACAGCGGCCGGCGGTGGCGGATACGGGTCAGCGACGGGCGGCGCATCCTTCGCCGCAGCATCGGTCGCTGCCGATACCGCCGCAGCCGTCACGTCGGCAGGCCCCGGTGCCGCGGTGAAGATCACGACGATCGGCGCCGGTAGGTCGGGTTCCGGCGGAGCCGGCTTCGTGCCGAAGGCCAGGAACGACACCGTCATTGCAAGGTGCAGAAAACCGGAGACCGCGGCCGCCCGCGCAGGCGAGGATCGCGTAACGGTCCGGGCGCCGTCATCTTCGTCCCGCCCCTCCCCTGCGAGCGGAAACGGCGCGGCGGCACGCAAATGCCGGCCGGAGACCTCCGGCGTCGCAGGAGTCCGCTGCGCGCGGAGAACGAGCGCCGGATTCGGCGGAAGCGGCGGCACCGGCGGCTCACGCCGGGCGACGAGGCCGGACCGGCAAGCCGGCACCTCCGGCGGGTCCGCGAGGAGCCCGAGCAGGACGGCGACACGGTCGCCGCGGGGCTCATCCTGCGCCATCAGAACCCTGCCGTGAGCGTCAGCCGGAACGAGCGCGGCTCCACGGGATGGAAATGGATGTCGTCGACGCCGGCCGGCGGCTCGCCGGGAAGGCGCGATGCATAGAAATAGTCGATCTGGTGTCCGCGGCTGTCGAATAGGTTGAAGATGTCGGCGCGCACCGCAACCGTTTCCGTCAGCTTGTAGCCGAGGCGCAACGAAACCAGCATGGTCGGTTGCGAGGTGACGCTTGCGTCCTCGATGAGCGGCCGGCGTCCGAAATAGCGAAGCTGTATGCCGCCGAAATAGGGGCCGAGATCGTCGAACCGCGCGGCAGCGCTCAGCACCGCATCCGGGGCGCCGGGTATATGGTTCCCGACCGGATCCTCGTCGGTGAAACGCGCCCGCGTGACGGCGGCGTCGATATCGAACGCCAGCCAGGACACCGGCCGGTAAAGAGTGCTCAGCTCGACGCCGACGCGCCGGCTCGGCCGGCTCGCCTCGGTGGTGCCGGCATCGCCCGAGAAAAGCAGCTCGGAATCGAAGTCGAGCACGAAGAGGGCGAGCGACGCCTCAAGCTGGTTCGCGACGGCGGTACGCGCGCCGATCTCGGCGCCCTGCGAGCGGACCAGCAGCGGCACGCGGCGAAGCGGCGTCAGCGCGTCGTTCGGGTCGACGGAAATCGTTGCGCCGCGCAGATCGTTGCTGTGGTAGCCCATGCCGGCATTGACGTAGAACTCGGTGCCGGCGAAGGGGCCGACGACGATCCCGCCTTTGGGGCTGACGATGGCGTCGGCGGTGCTGCCGGAATTGGCGGCAAGATCGCTGCGCACATCGCCGTAGAACACGTCGCCGCGAAGGCCGGCATAGGTGCGGAGCCACTCCGTCCAGTGCAGCGTGTTCTCTCCATAGGCGCCGATGCTGAACTCGCCGACATGGTCCGTGCGCACCGTCGACAGGACGTTGCGCTGCGCGGTGTTGAAGAGGCCGACGC
>DASWRT010000414.1:0-15575 GCA_036403035.1 Allostellaceae bacterium
CGCTTCCGGCACGAGACGGTGGCCGACCGCGAGTGGCATCAGCCGGTGGCGGTGGTGAACTACCCGGCCGAGGACGTGCCGTACACGCGGATCACCGAGTACAAGCACCTGACCGGGCAGACGCACCGGCAGACCAGCATCACCTACGAGTACCCGGCCGCGGACGGCGACCCGTACTATCCGGTCCCGCGCCCGGAAAACGCGGAACTCTACCGAAAATACCGCGCGCTTGCGGACGCTACCCCAGGCGTAGAGTTCGTCGGCCGGCTCGCGACGTACAAATACTACAACATGGATCAGGTCGTCGGGCAGGCTCTCGCCGTCTACTCGCGGATCTGCGAGCGGGATCGCGCCGCAGCAGCAGCGGGGTGGGAGCCGGCCGCAACCGCAGGCGCCGAAACCGTCAACGGCCGCACAAGCGTCGAGACGGCAGCAGATGCCGGTTGAGGTCTGGGGAGGCATCGAGTGCACCGTCGCCCGCGTCGGCGACACTTACGTCGACCAGATTCAGCTCACCGGCCATGAGGACCGGGTCGAGGATCTCGAACGCATTGCCGCCCTGGGCATAAAACGCATTCGGTACCCGGTGCTATGGGAGCGGGTCGCTCCGGACGGCCTGGACAAAGCGGATTGGCGTTGGACCGACGAACGGTTGGCGTGTCTGCGCGACCTCGGCCTGCGGCCGATCGTCGGTCTCGTCCACCACGGCAGCGGACCGAGTCGGACGAGTCTGGCCGATCCGGCGTTCGCCGACGGACTTGCGGCATTCGCGGCGCGGGTCGCCGAGCGCTATCCCTGGATCGACGCCTATACGCCCGTCAACGAGCCGCTGACGACTGCGAGGTTCAGCGGTCTTTACGGTCATTGGTACCCGCACGGCAGGAACATGGCATCCTTCCTGCGCATGCTGGTGAACGAGATCCGGGCTACGCATCTCGCGATGACGGCGATCCGCGCCGTCAATCCATCGGCCATGCTGATCCAGACGGAGGATCTCGGAAAGACCCACAGCACGCCCCGTCTCGCCTATCAGGCCGAGCATGAAAATCAGCGCCGCTGGCTGAGCCTGGATCTGCTCACGGCGCGTATCGACGGCTCGCACCCGTTCCGGTCGTGGTTCGAGCAGGCCGGTCTCGGGCGGGAGATCGACGAGGTCCAAGCGGCGTGCCGTCCCCCGGACATCGTCGGCATCAACCATTACCTGACGAGCGAGCGGTTCCTCGACGAGCGTCCTGAGCGGTACCCGGCATCGATGCAGGGCGGCAATGGCCGCCACCGTTACGCCGACGTGGAGGCGGTGCGCGCCATGCCGGAAGGGGCGGACGGGCCGGAGAAGCTGCTGCGCGAGACGTGGGACCGCTACCGGCTGCCGCTCGCAGTGACCGAGGTTCACAACGGGTCGACGCGCGAAGAGCAGCTTCGATGGTTGTCCGAGATTTGGCAGGCCGTGTGCCGACTGCGATCACAGGGCGTCGACATACGCGCGGTGACGGCCTGGGCCCTGTTTGGCAGTTGTGAATGGAACAGCCTGCTCACGCAGCGGAACGGGTACTATGAGCCGGGTGCGTTCGACGTGCGTGCGCCGCAGCCCCGCGCCACGGCGGTCGCGAAGGCGGTTCGTGAACTTGCGACAGGCGCGGCGAATGGGGGTGCGCTCGATCATCCGGTGCTCGATCTGCCCGGCTGGTGGCGTCGGGAGGACCGTCTCTTTCCCTGGCGGCGTTCCACGCCCATGAGCGGCAAGCGGCCGATGTTAAGGCGCGGCTCTGCGCCGAGATCGCTGCTCATCACCGGAGCAACCGGGACGCTGGGGCGCGCTTTCGCACGGATCTGTGCCTCGCGCGGACTGGCGTGCCATGTGTTGAGCCGGGATGCGTTCGACATCGCCGATCCGATCTCGGTCCGCGCCGGATTGGCGCGATATCGCCCTTGGGCGGTCGTCAACACCGCCGGCTTCGTCCGGGTAGACGACGCCGAGGATGCGCAAGCGCTGTGCCGGCGCGAAAATACGTACGGGCCCGCCGTTCTGGCGGCGACATGCGCCGATGCCGGCGTGCCGCTGGTGAGCTTCTCCTCCGATCTCGTCTTCGACGGCCGCAAGCAGCAGCCCTATGTCGAAACCGATCCGGTCTCGCCGCTCAACATCTACGGCGTCACGAAAGCCGAAGCGGAGAACACGATCGCCGCAACGCATGCCGGCGCGCTGGTCGTCCGGACGAGTGCTTTCTTTGGGCCGTGGGACGAATACAACTTCGTGACCCTGACGCTTCGCCGCCTCGCTGCCGGCGAGCCCATGGTGGCGGCCAACGACGTCACCGTCTCGCCGACCTACGTTCCCGACCTCGTGCATACGACGCTCGACCTGTTGATCGACGGTGAGACCGGGATCTGGCACGTCGCGAACCGCGGAGCCGTCACCTGGGCCGATCTCGCGCGCGAGGCTGCGGTCGGCGCGAAACTCGATCCGGCGCTGGTCCAGGGGCTGCCGCTCGCCGATCTAGGCTGGCGGGCTCCGCGTCCGCGGTACACCGTGCTCGACAGCGCCCGCGGCAGCATCATGCCGACGCTGGACCGAGCCCTCGGCAGCTATTTCGACGTGCGGTCGGCCGTCGGTTGGGGACGGCCGGCAATCCTGGCCGCCGCCGCCGCGACGGCCACGCCGGCCGCCGCCAGTGCAGCAGGGACCGGCGGCCGGCTCTGACGAGATGATCGATAAGGCTTGACCGGTTGGCTCTTGGCGGAGCCTGCACGGTTCGGCCTTGCCGGCCTCAGCGCCCGCCGGCCGCCGCTTCGGGCGCAGCGCGGCGGAACGTGTCGAGGATGATCACGGTATCGTCCGGGGCCGTTGCCGGCTTGTCGAGTTCGGCCAGAAGCGCGCGAATCGCTGGAAGCGTTTCGAGACATTGCTTCTGCAACTCCGTCGCCGCCGAGATCATGTTCAGTACGTAGGTCGACCACGCCAGGGACGCGAGAAAGTATCCGAGCGTGTACGCACCGGCATCGACGTACCAAGCGCCCACCATCCAGGTCAGCACGTTCGTGACGTTGATGACCACGCCGCGTCCGAAGCTGAACCGGAGATACCGGCTTCCCGCGATGATGCCGGACGCTTCGTAGTCGCTGTAGCGCTGCGTGTACTCGGTCAGCTTTCCAGCTCCAGCGTTGCGGTCGGCGACGAGCGCGGGCAACTCACGGAAAACCCGGGTCTGCACATTCAAACGCTTGTAATCAAGCGCCTGGAGCCGGCCGAAAAGCGGAGCCAGCGTGCGGTTCAGGAAGAGCGTGGCGGCCATGTCCAGCATACCGCCGACAATCGCAATGATCCCGAGCAGCGGAAACCACTGGAGCAACAGAAAAAGAGCCACAAGGCCGGGCAGGCTCATCGGGATCGCGACCCGGACGATGCTGGCCATGAAGTCGTTCAGCGCCTGCAAGCCGCGCTCGACGACTGCCTGCTGCATCGCCGTGTCGGCGTGCCGCGGAAAGTTGCCGTTCAGAAGAACCCGCAGCGTCCCGACAGCGATCCGTCGCGGCGCGGTGTAGCGCAGTCCGATCAACTCCGCACGGCCGAGAAGGTATGGCAACAGGTTGCCGTGGAGCACCCAGAAGACGAAACAGCCGGCGATGAGCGGGGCGATCGCTGCGTAGGGGCGGTGTTGCGCTATTGCATCGATCACATGGCCCGCAAACAGAGGAACGATCAGGTCCCCGACCCGCTGGCCGGTCACCAGGACCGCGACCGCCGCGAGCGGCTTCCAAGACGGCTTGAACAGTACAAGGATCTTGCGCAGCAGAATGTGCATTTCGGTTCACAATCGGGAGGCGTCGGACCTCATAAAGGCGGAGGCATCTAAGGATCGCTGCGGATTTTGTTTGGGTTTTGGTTAAGGTGAGATTAATTCCATTAGTATGATCTACGGTTGAGAAGAGATCGCGGTGGTTGAGGAAAGTTCTCCCGCTGCCGGATCCTTACGCCGTGTCGCCGAATACTAAGGTCTTTTAGAGCTTGAGCCGATCAGCTGCGGCGGCGCGGCATAGGATGAACCGCACCGGGTTTGCCGGGGGCTCCAGACCTTGAGAGGATGGAGCGATGACGAAAGCGACTTCAAACCGGTTCTCGCCCGAAGTTCGGCAACGCGCGGTGCGGATGGTCATCGAGCACGCGAGTGACCACCATGCCTCGCAATGGGCCGCGATTGGCTCGATCACGGCCAAGATCGGCAACATCCCGCCCGCCGAGGCGGAAGCACGCTATTATGCCCAGCTTGAGGAACAAGCCGTGGCGGCTTAACTCAAGCCAACTTGCCTCCCGCAAACCCGGTGCGGTTCAGGCCGACGCGGGCGTCACGTTCACGACACTGAAGCCGAGCCCTTCGATCAGGCTCAGCATTTCGGTGCCGACATTACGGCGCGCGGCGACGATCAGGGCTTCCGCCACTGTTCCGGCGGAGATCAGGATTTCGGCTTCAGCTTCGAGCGCCGCGATGCAAGCGTCCGCCTCCGCCTCATTCAGCATGACGGCCATCAGCGCTGATGTGTCGACTGCGATCATTCAGGCAAGCCGTTATCGCCGTAAAGGAAGTCTGGCTCCGTGCCGCGTTCGGCCCGGCACTCGCCTTCGCGGCTCCCGCCGCACGCACCGCACTGAGCAACGTCCTGCGGGCCTCGCCGGTGGGAACAGCCTTGACCGGTACGAGGCGCACGACTGCCTGGCTATGACGGGTCAGTATGACCTCGTCGCCGGCTTCGGCGCGTCGCACCAGTCCGGTCAGCTGACCCTTGGCCTCGGTAACGGAGATCTGCACGCAATACCTTTCTAGACCAGCAAGCAGTCCAATTTTTTATCTGAATGTGGACCATTCGCTGGTCCATGGCAAAAATAGGCCGGTTGCGAGCCGGAGACGAACGTAGAGGATGAGTGGGCGCCGATGGCCTATTTCGACCTGAAGACCTACGAAACGCGGATGAACGACAGCCTCGCGGCGCTCCGGAAGGAGTTGGGCGGGCTGCGGACCGGGCGGGCGTCGCCGCACCTTCTGGACGGGGTCGCCGTCGAGGCGCACGGCGCGACCGCGCCGCTGAAGGCGGTTGCCGCCGTCTCGGTGCCCGAGCCGCGGCTCCTCGTCGTGCAGGTCTGGGACCGCTCGGCGGTGAAGGCCGTCGAGAAGGCGATCCGCGACGCCGGGCTCGGCCTCAACCCGCAGATCGACGGCCAGACGATCCGCCTGCCGCTGCCGCCGCTCACCGAGGAGCGCCGCCGCGATCTTGTCAGGACGGCGCACCGGCTGGCCGAAGAGCACCGCGTGTCGGTCCGGCAGATCCGGCAGGATGCCAACAACACGCTGAAGCGCCTCAAGAAGGGCGGCGAGATCGCCGAGCATGTCGCGAATTCGCTCACCCGCAAGGTCCAGGACCTCACCGACGGCATGATCGCGCAGATCGATACGCTGGCGGCGCGCAAGGAGGCCGAGATCCTGGCGGTCTAGGAGCTTTCGGTCGGCCACTGCCGAAAAGCGCAAGACCGGTCCGCATCATGCCTGATTTGCGCCTTCGGCACTTCTCCCGCAGACCGGCCGCACAATATCGCTTCGCGGCCGGCACGGCGCCCGCGGGCAGCGCGCGTGCTGGGGCACATTGCGCCGCCGGGACGTCGTCGCCACGTCGCCGCGCTTGACTCGCGGCGCAAAGTCGATGAACAAGCGCTGCCGCGAGGGCTCGCGGACCGGCCTGGGATGTCCGGAGCGCGGACGCCGCACCGGTGGTCATGGCGACGGAAGCAGCGGCGACGGCAAGAGACGCAGCAGCAGCAAGCGAACGACAAGATCCAGCTGACACCATGATCAACCACCCGGTTGGCACGACGCGGCTTGCCGCTTGTTTATCGAACGGCGCGTGTCCGACCATGCCCGATCCGCGACTTTGCCGGTATCGTGTCGTCGGCCGCTCTTTGGCGGCACGCGCGGCGGCGCAATGAGCATGGCGAACAGCTCCGTTTCCATGAACGGCGAGAACGGTACGGCGAATGGGCGGAAGATGGCGCAGAGCGTCATGCTCGCCGCTCTCGGCGTGGTCTACGGCGACATCGGCACCTCCCCGCTCTACGCGGTGAAGCAGTGCTTCGACGGCGTCGACTCGGTGACGCCCGACCGCGTGCTCGGCGTCATCTCGCTCATCACTTGGGCGTTGCTGATCGTCGTCACGCTCAAATATGTCCTCGTCGTGATGCGCGCCGACAACCGCGGCGAGGGCGGCATTCTCGCGCTCACCGCGCTCGCGCTGCGTTCGGTCGGCCATATGGGCCGCCTGCCGCCCTGGATCATCGCCGGCGGCTTCCTCGGCGCCGCCCTGTTCTACGGCGACGGCGTCATCACCCCCGCGATCTCGGTTCTGAGTGCGGTCGAAGGGCTGAAAGTCGCGACGCCGTTCTTCGATCCCTACGTCATCCCGATCACGATCGTCCTCCTGGTCGGGCTGTTCCTGGCGCAGCGGCGCGGCACCGCGCGCGTGGGCGCCTTCTTCGGCCCGGTCATGGCGTTCTGGTTCGGCGTGATCGGCCTTTTCGGCATGATCGAGATCGTGCGGCAACCGGGCATCCTGGCCGCGGTCAGTCCGCTCTACGGCATCGACCTGCTGTTCGTGGCGCCGTGGCAGGGATTCGTGCTGCTCGGCTCGGTCGTGCTCGCGGTGACCGGGGCCGAGGCGCTCTATGCCGACATGGGGCATTTCGGCGCGAAGCCGATCCGCATCGCATGGCTGCGCTTCGTCTGCCCGGCGCTGCTCCTCAACTATTTCGGGCAAGGCGCGCTGCTCCTCTCCAGGCCCGAGGCGATCGAGAACCCGTTCTACCGGATGGCGCCGGGCTGGGCGCTGATCCCGCTCGTGATCCTGGCCTCGTCGGCGACGGTGATCGCCTCGCAGGCGGTGATCTCCGGCGCCTTCTCGCTGACGAACCAGGCGGTGCAGCTCGGATTCCTGCCGCGGCTCGACGTGCGCCACACGTCGGAGGAGGAGATCGGTCAGGTCTACGTGCCGTCGATCAATGCGATGCTGCTCGTCGCGGTGGTCGCGCTGGTCCTGGGCTTCCGCTCCTCGGACAATCTCGGCGCCGCGTACGGCATCGCCGTGACCGGCACGATGGCGATCACGACGGCGCTCGCCTTCATCTACATGCGGCGCAACGCGCGGTGGCCGCTGATCAAGGCGGTGCCGTTGTTCCTGCTGTTCCTGACCGTCGACCTCGCCTTCTTCGGCGCGAACATGCTGAAGATCGCCGAGGGCGGCTGGTTCCCGCTGTTCGTCGCCGCCGCGGTCTATGCCATCATGTGGAGCTGGCGCCGCGGCCGCGTGCTGCTCGCCGAGCAGCGTGCGCAGGACGCCCTGTCGCTCGACACGTTCCTGCGCAACCTCAGGCCGGACAGCCCGGCGCGCGTCGCGGGAACCGCGATCTTCATGACCAGCAACAACCATTCCGTGCCGGGCGCGCTTCTGCACAACCTGAAACACAACAAGATCCTGCATCAGCGCAACGTGCTGATGACGGTGCGGACCGAGGACATCCCGCGGGTGCCGGACGCCGACCGGCTGGAAATCCAGCACTTCGACCACGGCTTCCACACTATCACGGTCCGCTACGGCTTCATGGAGGAGCCGAGCATCCCGCGGGCGCTGGCGCAATGCCGGCTCCGGCAGTTCCATTTCAGCCTGCTGGAGACGTCGTTCTTCGTCGGCCGCGAGACGATTCTCGGCCGCAAGCGGAGAGGATTCGCGCGCTGGACCATGCAGCTCTTCATCTTCATGGCCAACAACATGCTCGACGCGACGGAGTTCTTCCGCATCCCGCCGAACCGCGCGGTCGAACTCGGCGGGCAGATCGAGATCTGACCGCAACGGCCGTCGGCATGAACCGGCGCTGCGTCCGGACCGATCAATCCGCTGCCATCGGCAGCTCCTCGGTCCTGGTCTCGACCGCCTCCGCCACGGCGCTGTCGCTCTCGCCAAGCGTCCAGATCCTCACCTCGCCGTCGCGGCCGCGCAGCGGCATCGAGCCGCCCTGGACCAGACCGTCGAGCAGCGCGCCCGCCGGTCCCGCGCCCAGCTCCTCGCGCACGGCCTCGACCAGCCGCTCGCTGACGATCAGCCGCGCGCCGCGGTCGCGGGTCAATGCCTCCAGCCGGCAGGCGATGTTGACCGCGTCGCCGATCACCGTGAACTCCAGCCGCCGCTCGCTGCCGACATTGCCGAGCACGACCGCGCCGTAATGGATGCCGATGCCCATGCGCACCGGCATCTCGCCGCGGCGGGCGCGCTCGGCGTTCCAGTCGTCGAGCGACCGGATCATCGACCGGGCGCAGGCCAGCGCTCGCGCCGCGTCGTCGGTGCCGGGCTCCGGCGTGCCGAAGGTCGCCATCAGCGCGTCGCCGATATACTTGTCGAGCGTGCCGCCGTGCGCGAACACCACCTCCGCCAGCCGGTCGTAGTGCTCGCGCAGCAGCCGGATCACCTCCTCCGGCGCGGCATGCTCGGCGAAGCCGCTGAACCCGACGATGTCGGCGAACATCACCGCGACGCGCTGCCGCCGAACCTTGCCGAGCGGGTCGTCGAGGCGGGCGAGCGCGTCGACCACGTTGGGCGAGAAGTAGCGCGCGAGGTTGCCGCGCTCGCGCTCCGCCGCGGCCTGCCGGCGCACCAGCCGCCGCGACCGCGCGACCGCGATCGCCAGCACGGCGGTCACGGCGAGCAGCAGCACGACCTCCTGATAGCGGGCGGTGAGGTCGACGAACTCGGGATCGAGCAGGCGGGCGATCCGTTCGGCGGGCGGCAGCGCGATGAACGCGGCCGGATCGGGCAACGCCTTGGTGTGCGGCTGCGCCAGCACCCACGCCACGCCGCCGGCCCAGGCGGCGGCGCCGACGAAGCCGGTCCACAGCACGTAGCCGGGGGACAGGCTCAGCACCGTCGGCGCCAGCAGCACGAAGTAATACGGGAAGTTCCCGAAGTGGAACGTGAGCGCCGGCGGCCCCGGCGGTTCGGCGGCGAGCGGGTTCGGCAGCACCAGCGCCGCCGTCAGGAGCGCCGCGTCGAGCGCCGAGAGCGCGTACTTCGTCCAGGGCTTGCGCCGGCCGCGGCGCGACAGCCACATGAGGCCGAGCGGCAGGCCCGCGAACGTCGCGAGCAGCGCCAGATAATAGACCACGTCGAGCTGCGGCCGGCTGACGATCAGCCACGCCGCGATGATCAGCGCGGCGGCGGCGCGCGCCGCGGCGAGCAGCCGGCCGCCGGTCTCGCGCTCGCGTGCGAAGGCGGCGCGGAGCCGGGCGGCATAGCGGCGGTCCGGGCCGGAACGGCGGCGGCGGAGCAGCAGCCGAGGCAATCTCATCGGGCGGATCTTTCTCGATCGAAGGCGGCCGCGCCACCTTGCCGCGGAACTTCGGCAAGAACGTGGCGTTCGAGCACGGATCGCGGCTGCGCAACCGATCGGCGAACCGGAGCGCGCCGGGATTCAGGACAGGCAGGCAGTCGCGAACCGCTAGGGAAGCGTGGCCATGACGAGCATCTTCTTCGATCCGAATCTCGGGGACGACGACCGCCGCCACCGGATCTACGGCGGCCAGATCATCGTCCTGTCACCGACCGAGACGACGCGGGCGCTCTGCGCCCATGCCCGCGACATGATCGAGACCGCCTTTGCCGGGCACGATCCGCGGACCGTGCACGAGACGCTGCCGGTCGAGGAGTGCGTCGCGATCCTGGCCAAGCTGAAGCCGGCCTTCATCCATCACCCGCGCTGCAAGGACCTGCTCCGGGCGCTGCTCGCCGAACTCGGCTGCGACCCGCAGGAGACCTATTTCGACGTGCCGCGGCTGCGCACGGCGATGCCCGGCGATTATCTCGCCTCCGGCATCGCCTATGCCTTCCACCCGCACCGCGACACCTGGTACTCGGCGCCGCCCTGCCAGCTCAACTGGTGGTTCCCCGTCTACGACATGGAACCCGAAAACGGGCTCGCCTTCCACCCGCGCTATTTCTCGCAGCCCGTCAAGAACAGCTCGCACACCTACAACTATTATCGCTGGAACGCGGAGAGCCGCGCCAATGCGGCGCAGCACGTGAAGACCGACACCCGCGTGCAGCCCCGCCCGGAAGAGCCGATCGAGCTCGATCCGCAGATCCGGCCGATCGTCCCGCCCGGCGGCATCATCCTGTTCTCCGGCGCGCAGCTCCATTCGACGGTGCCGAACACGACCGGCCGCGTCCGCTACAGCATCGATTTCCGCACCGTCCACCGTGGCGACGTGGCGGCGCGGCGCGGCGCGGCGAACGTCGATTCCGCGTGCACCGGGACGACGATGCGCGACTATCTCCGCGTCTCCGACCTGTCGCGTCTCGATGAGCGGGTAGTCGCCCTGTACGACGACGGCGTGCCGCCCGACGGCATCGCCGTGTATGCGCCAGGAGCGGTCGGCGCCGACCGCTGACACTCCCTTTACGGCGGAAGCCATAGCCCCGCCCTTGCTGTCCGGCCCTTCGCGGGGAGCGCTTTCGACCGTCCGCGTGATCGTGTTGCGATCCGGTGTTACGCTGCGCCTCAGCGTCGCAACTTTCCCGCGAGACCGGTCGAGATGCCGTCCTTCGCCGCTTCCATTGCACGGGCGGTTCTGCCGCTGCTACCGATGCTGGTTCTCGCCGCCGCCTGCCAGCCCACGCCGCCGTCATCGTCATCGCCGGCCGGCGGCGGAGCCGTCGCCGATCTCCCGCTCCCCGGCGGCGCGACGCAGCGCGTGCTCTATCTCGATCCTGATGGACCACCCGCGGCGACGCTCGTGTTGCTGCCGGGCGGCGGTGGCGTTCTGCGCATCGCCGATGACGGGCACATCGGGCGGGACGGCAATTTCCTCATCCGCACGCGTGATTTGTGGCAGCGGCAAGGCTTTGCGGTCGCCATCCCCGATGTGCCGTCCGACCGGAACGATCTTTTAGGCTTCCGGCTGACCGACGCCTATGGCGAGACGTTGCGCCGGATCGTTGCGTCCGCCCGTGCGCGCCACCCCGCCGCGCCGGTCTGGCTCGTCGGCACGAGCCAGGGGGCGAACGCCGCCGTCAATGCCGGCAGCCGCCTTGCCGCCGGCGGGGAGATCGCCGGGCTCGTTCTCACCTCGTCGGTTACGCGGCAGCGCAACCGCCCAGGCTGGACCGACACCGTGTTCGGCGCCCGGCTCGACAAAGTGACGGTTCCGGTGCTGATCGTCGCCCATCGCGACGACGGCTGCGTCATTACCCCGCCGGACGACGCGGCGCGCCTTCGCGGCGCGCTCACCGGTTCGCCCCGGACCGAACTGATGATCGTGGACGGCGGGCTGCCGCCTCGCTCGGACCCGTGCGAAGCCTTCTCCGAGCACGGTTTCTACGGGATCGAGCCGGCGGTCGTCGGACGCATCGCGGACTGGATACGGAGCATCGGCGGCGCGAAGGCGCCATAGCTCCCGCATGCCCCGGCATCCCAGCCGCCGTCAGTTCCGCGGCGCGTGCTTGCTGAGGATGCGTTGCAGCGTCCGCCGGTGCATCTTGAGCCGCCGCGCCGTCTCCGAGACGTTGCGGTCGCACTGCTCGAAGACGCGCTGGATGTGCTCCCACCGGACGCGGTCGGCCGACATCGGATCGGCGGGCGGCGGCGGCAGGGCGCCGTCGGTCGCAAGCAGGGCGCTCTCGACCGCGTCGGCATCGGCCGGCTTCGGCAGATAGTCGACCGCGCCGGCCTTTACCGCCGCGACGGCGGTCGCGATGTTGCCGTAGCCGGTCAGCATGACGATGCGCGCGTTCGGGCGGGCGCGCCGGATCGCGCTCACCACTTCGAGCCCGCTGCCGTCGCCGAGGCGCAGGTCGACGACCGCGAAGGCCGGCGGCCGGGCGGTCACCGCGCCGATCCCGCCGGCGACGCTGTCCGCCGTCTGCACGATGAAGCCGCGCTTCTCCATCGCCCGCGCGAGCCGCTGGCAGAGCGGTGCGTCGTCGTCGACGATCAGCAGGGCGCGGTCGGCCTCGCTCAGTCCCTGGAGGCTGATCGGTCCGGATGCCGGCTGCTCCGGCTGCTGCTGGTTAACGGCCATGAGCCGCCTCGCTCGCTGCGTGCTGATGTTGGTGCTGCATGTTCGTGTCGGTCTCCAGATTGGAACGATTCCATTGAATCGCAACATGCGCGCCGCCTTCGGGCAGGTTTTCGAAGGCGAGCCGGGCGCCGGTGCGCTGGAGCAGGGTCTGCGCGATGAAGATCCCCAGCCCCATGTGGTTGCCGCTGCCGTCGGCGCGCGACGACAGGTACGGCTCGCCGAGCCGCGCCAGCACGTGCGGCGGAAAGCCGAGCCCGTCGTCGGTGATGTCGAGGCTGATCCGCTTCGGATCCCACGCGATCGTCACCGTGACCTCGCGCTGCGCGAACTGGATCGCGTTGGCGATCAGGTTGCCGAGACCGTGCACGACTTCGGGCGTGCGCGGCACCAGCGGCTCGTCGGTCACGTCGACGTCGGTCGCCGTCGCGTAGATGACGTGGACCTCGCCCTCAGCCTCGTAGGGGGAGCCGGCGGCCTCGACCAGCGCCGAGATCGGCATCCGCGCATAGGGCGAGGCCCCGCGGTCGTTCTCCGGACGGCGCGACAGCTCGGCGAGGATCTTGCGGCAGCGTTCGCTCTGGCTCAGCAGCAGCGCCGCGTCCTCGGCATAGGGGCTGTCCGGCGGCAGCTCGCGGACCAGCTCCTTCGCGATCACCGCGATCGTGCCGAGCGGGCTGCCCAGCTCGTGCGCCGCGGCGGCGGCCAGCGCGCCGACCGCCGAGACCCGCTGCTCGCGGGCAAGCGCGAGCTGCGTCGCCGTGTACGCGTCGCCCATCCGCCGCGCCCCGTCGGCGACGTTCCGCGCATACGAGGCGATGAACACCGTCGAGAGCGTCAGCGCGGTCCACACGCCGAAGATGTAGGCCGGCGGCAGGTCGAGGTCGCCGTCGCGCCACGGCAGCGGCAGATGGTCGAGCGCCAGCACCGTGATCGTCGCGATCGCGAGCAGCGCCAGCACGACGACGCTGCGTTGCGACAGGATCGTCGCGGCGACCGTGACCGGCGCCAGCATCAGCGTCGCGAACGGGTTGAGCAGTCCGCCGGTCAGGTACAGCAGCAGGCCGAGCTGAAGGATGTCGTAGGCGAGGTGGACCGTGGCCTCGCCGTCGCCAAGGCGCGACCCGCCCTGGCGCTGCCGCGTCGCGACGACGTTGAAGACCGCCGATGCGGCGACGACCGCACCGGCGAGGCCGAACGGCAGCTTGTAGCCGTAGCCGAACTGGACGACGAGCAGCGCGGTCGCCTGCCCGATCACCGCGGCCCAGCGGATCAGGATCAGCAGCCGCAGGCTGACGCGCGCGGCGCCTCCTTCGCCCAGCACGGCGGGCGCATTGATGATCGAAAAGACCATGACGCGCACTGATATATAGGAGCGAAGGCCGCTCGGCCATCCACGGTTGCGGCGCAGGCGCACCGGCGGGCTGGTTCCGGCCGCGCCGCCGCCCCATATACGTCGCCGTGCCAGCCGCCGCCTCCCCCTCCGCTCCTTCGGTTGCCCCCGCCATCCTGGTGGAGCACCTGACCAAGCGCTTCCGCGAGACCGTCGTCGCGGTCGACGACATCAGCTTTGCCGTGCCGCGCGGCGCCACGGCGGCGCTGCTCGGCGGCAACGGCGCCGGCAAGACGACGACGCTGTCGATGCTGCTCGGGCTGCTGCTGCCGACCGAGGGGCGCATCCGGATCCTCGGCGAGGACATGCTGCGGCACCGCTACCGCGTGCTGCCGCGGATGAACTTCTCCTCGCCCTATGTCGACCTGCCGCATCGCCTGACCGTGCGGCAGAACCTCGACATCTACGCCCGGCTCTACGGGCTCCGGCACGTCGGCGAGCGGATCGCCGAGATCGCCCGCGACCTCCAGATCGAGCCGTTCCTCAAGCGGCCGACCGGCAGTCTCTCGGCCGGGCAGAAGACGCGCGTCGCGCTGGCCAAGTCGCTGCTCAACGAGCCCGACCTGCTGCTGCTCGACGAGCCGACCGCGTCGCTCGACCCCGATACCGGCGACTGGGTGCGCTCCTACCTGGAGACCTACCGCGAGCGCACCGGCGCCACGATCCTGCTCGCTTCGCACAACATGGCCGAGGTCGAGCGGCTCTGCTCGCAGGTGATGATGATGCGCCAGGGCCGCATCGTCGACCGCGGCAGCCCGCACGAGCTGATCGCGCGGCACGGCCGCCGCAATCTGGAGGAGGTCTTCCTCGCCATCGCCCGCGGCAGCGCCCGCGCCCAGGACCTCGCCGTGGCGGAGTGATCGTTCACGGGAGGAATAACAAAAAACCTGATGAGGGGATCGGGGGATATTGGGGGATTAGGAGGGGGATAGACAAAACGCTTCAACGCAAAGGGCGCGAAGGTCACGCGATGATCGCAAAGGAATGAGTTGCGCGCCTCCGGCGCGCAGAAAACTACCCTCTGCGTCCTTTGCGATCCCTTCGCGCCCGTCGCGTTGAAGCGTTCTGTTTATCCCCTCGATCCCCAGCCATCCCCCCGATCCCCTCATCAGGTTCTCTCAGCTCAGGAGCCATTCCGTGACCGTCGCCACCGACGACAGCATCCATGCGGGGTTCTCGCCGCGCCGCGTCGGCGCGATGCTGCTGCGCTACCTCTACATCCTGCGCAGCTCATGGCCGCGGGCGCTGGAGCTGGCCTATTGGCCGACCGTCCAGATGATCCTCTGGGGGTTCATGTCGCAGTTCCTGACGACGAACTCCTCCTACGTCGCGCGGGCCTTCGGCGTGCTGCTTGCCGGGGTGCTGCTGTGGGACGTGCTGTTCCGGGGGCAGCTCGGCGTCTCGGTCTCGTTCCTCGAGGAGATGTGGGCGCGCAATCTCGGCCACCTCTTCGTCAGCCCGCTGCGGCCGTACGAATGGGTGCTGTCGCTGCTCGCGATGAGCCTGATCCGCGTCCTGATCGGCATGCTGCCGGCGGCGCTCCTGGCGATCCCGCTCTATCACTATTCGATCTTCAGCCTCGGCCTGCCGCTGCTCGCCTTCTTCGTCAACCTCATGGTGATGAGCTGGGCGCTCGGCCTGCTGATCACGGCGCTGATCCTGCGCCACGGCATGGGCGCGGAAAGCCTCGCCTGGGCGGTGATCTTCGTCCTGGCGCCGGTAAGCTGCGTCTACTACCCGCTCACCATCCTGCCGGTCTGGCTGCAATGGGTGGCGGTCTGCCTGCCGTCGACGCACGTGTTCGAGGGCATGCGCGCGATGATGATCGACCACGTCTTCCGCTACGACCATCTCGCCGCGGCGGCGGGGCTCAACGTCGTCTATATCTGCGCCGGGGCCGCGGTCTTCCTGCTCGCCTTCCGCGACGCGCGGCGCCGCGGCGCGCTGCTCCAAGTCGGCGAGTAGCGGGAACGGCGCGTTCAACGCCGCGGCGGTGATCGTGGGGTCGCCGTCAACCCAGGAAACCGACCGATATCCAAGGCACGGCGGCGACCAGCACAAGGCCGATCAACAGGGCCAGG
>DASWRT010000415.1:0-3712 GCA_036403035.1 Allostellaceae bacterium
GTCCCGCCGCCATCGTGCGCCGCCGCGGATGCGGCATCCGTCGCGGCGGCAGCCGCATCCGGACGCATCATGTCGGCATCCGGCTCGGCGCTCACGCCATCCTCCCGAGCACGCGCAGCACGGTGATGCGCGCCGTCAGCATCGCGACCGCCGCGGCGACGAGCGGCAGCAGCGCGAGGACCGCCCATTGCGAGCCGCTTAGCGCCAGCTCGGGCACGAGGCTGGCGGCGGCGGCGCCCGAGTCGGCCGCCGCCGCGGCGCCCGCGGCGCCGCCGATCCGGATCAGCAGCGCAAGGACGGCCGCGGCGATCGCGAGCCCGGCGACCCCGCCTTCGAGGCCGAGGCGCAGCGCCTGCCGTTCGAACTGGCGGGCGATATAGGAATCGTGGGCGCCGACGAGGTGCAGCACCTCGACGACGTTATGGTGGATCGCAAGCCCGGTCCGGGTCGCGAAGACCACGGCGAGAACCGCCGCGCCGCCGACCAGCAGCATCACGCCGGCCGCCGTGAGCTGGAGCGCGCCGGCGAGCGCGAAAAGCCGGTCGAGCCAGAGATGGTGATCGTCGAGCAGCGCGCCCGGCGCCGCCGCCGTCAGCGCCCGCCGCAGCGCCGCGAAATCCGGCGGCGCATTCGGATCAACGACGACGTCGACGAGACGCGGCAGCGGGAGGTCGGCGCCGCGGATCGCACTGCCGAGGAACGGCTCCAGCAGCCCGGCGGTGTCGGCGACGCTCAGCGGCTCGGCGCGGACGACGCCCCGCGTTCCCTTGAGCAGTCCGACAACGGCGTCGAGCCGGTCGGCCGACGTCGGCGGGATCTGGACGGTGAGCCGTCCGGCGAGGCTGCGGTCCCAGCGCCCGACGGCGCCGTTCACCGCCATCGCCGCCGCAAGCGCCAGGGCGGCGAGGAAGACCATCAGCGCGACCGTGCCGATCATGAAGAGGCCGGCGCCGTCGCGCTCCAGCGCCAGATCGTATTTCCGCCGGAAGATCATGCGCCCGATTCCGCCGCGGCTGCTGCTGCGGCGTCGACGCGGCGGCGCGAGACGGTCAGCTCGCCGGACGCCAGATGCAGCACGGGATGCGGGAACCGCGCAATCAGCGGGGCGCTGTGCGTCGCGATCACGACGGTCGTGCCCTGCCGGTACAGCTCCTCGAACAGCCGGAGCAGCCGTACCGCGATCCGGTCGTCGACGTTGCCGGTCGGCTCGTCGGCAAGCAGCAGGCTCGGACGCGCGATCACGGCGCGGGCGATCGCGATGCGCTGCTGCTGCCCGCCCGACAGCATCGGTGGCCTCGCGTTCATGTGGTCGGCAAGGCCGACCCAGTGCAGAAGCTCCGTCACCTGGGCGCGCAGGGTGTCCTCGCGCATGCCGGCGACGCGGAGCGGCAGTGCGACGTTGTCGAACGCCGTGAGCTGGTCGATCAGGCGGAAATCCTGGAAGACGACGCCGATCCGGCGGCGCAGCGCCGGCAGGTCGCGGCGCGGCGTCGTCGCGATGTCGCGGCCGAACAGCGTGATGAGGCCGCGCGAGGGCCGCTCGGCGAGATACATCAGCTTGAGCAGGCTCGACTTGCCGGCGCCGCTCGGCCCTGTCAGGAAATGAAAGGAGCCGGCGGAAAGGTCCATGCTGATGTCGTGCAGCACTTCCGGCCCGGTGCCGTAGCGCATGCCGACGTTCTCGAAGCGTATCAAAGAGCCGACTCACTCCTCGACGGGTCCAGGCGGCGGCGGGCGGCGAACGGGGCAGTCTTAGCGCGCAGCGGCGCATCGCGTCCAGCACGGGGAACGGCCGGATGGCCCGTCCGCCGCCGCCGCGGGGCCGGTGTCGCCGAACCGGACCAGCGTTCGCCTTGCTTCACCTCCTGCCCCGCCTTATAAGGGCGGAAGAAACAAAGTAATTCCGGAATGATCGTTACCTGTCCGGCCTGCTCCACGCGGTATCTCGTCGACGGGCGGGCGCTCGGCGCCAACGGACGTGTCGTCCGCTGCGCGCAGTGCAGCCACACCTGGCACCAGACGCCGCCGGACGACATGGCCCGGCCGGTCGACCTCGCGTCGCCGCCGAACACTCCCGACCTCGACGACACCGACCGTCCCGTGCAGCTCCCGGCGCTGCCGCGCAAGCGGCGCTTTCCGTGGGCGGCCGTCGGATGGCTGATCTTCCTGGCGCTGCTTGGCGCCGCGACCATCGGCACGGTGATGGCGCGCGACGACATCGTCGCGAAGTGGCCGCCCGCTGCCCGGCTCTATGCGATGGTCGGTCTGCCGGTCGAGCCGCCCGGCGCCGGACTCGACTTCCGCAAGGTGAGCCAGACCCGGATCACCGACAACGGGAAGCCGGCGCTCCAGATCGAGGGCGAGATCGTCAACGTCTCGAACGTCGCGCGCGACGTGCCGAAGCTGCGCATCGCGCTCAAGGACCGCAGCGACCGCGAGCTGCAGTCCTGGACCTTCCCGGCGACCGAGGAGCGGCTGCTGCCGGGGGCGAGCGTGCCGTTCCGGACGACGATTCCGAATCCCAGCGAGGCGGCGACCGGCGTGGTCGTCACCTTCACGTCGGGCGGGTAGGAGCCGAGCGATGGCCAAGGTTCTGCTGGCGGAGGACGACGGCGCGGTCAAAGCCTTCGTCGTGCGCGCCCTGGGCTATCGCGGCCATCAGGTGACGAGCGTCGGCGACGGGCTCGCCGCGCTCGACCGGCTCGGCGCCGAGTCGTTCGACCTGCTGCTGACCGACATCGTGATGCCCGGCTTGGACGGCATCGCCCTCGCGCTGAAGGCGAGCAAGGATTGGCCGGACATGCGCATCCTGCTGATGACCGGCTTCGCCGCCGAGCGGCAGCGCGCGCATAATCTGGAGGCGCTGATCCACCGCGTCGTCTCCAAGCCCTTCTCGCTGGCGGAGATCTGCGACGCGGTGGATCAGGCATTGGCCGAAGGGGCAGCATAGCACAGCCGCCGCGCTCCCCTTGCGGCACCGCCCGATGGGGGATGCAACGCTGAGACGCTACTGCCCGGCGATCCTGATCGGCTTGGCGATCCTCTGGGTGCTCGTCCTCCTGAGCGCCCGGGAAACGGCGGTAACGCTGTTCGGGTTCTGAGAATGCCTCACGGAACCGGTTGCGGTCTGCACCGGGCGGACAGTCCGGCACGCCGTCACGCGAACGGGCCGAGCCGGTCGGCGTAGCGCGCTGCACAGGCGAGGCCGAACGCGGTCGGCGGCAGCGTCGGTGTGCGGTCGTGGACATCGCCCAAACCGAGACGCTGCGCCGTGACGCGCTTGCCATAGCAGAGGAAGGTCTCGACCGACTGCATCACGAAGACGATCAGCGGCAGGATCTCGCGATAGAGCCGTTCCGCCTCAGCCTCCTCCTCGGCGCGGCCGGTCCGCATCAGTTCGGCGATGCGGACCTGCACGTCGAAGCATTCCGGGGCCGGGATCATGCCGGCGCAGCCGGCGCGCAGCACGTCCGGCAGCTCCAGCCCGGCGCGGCCGTTGAAGACCGCGAGCCGCCCCTCGGTCTCCTCGATCACCCGCCGGATCTGCACCGCCGACGCCTCGCCCTTGAGGAGCGTGAAGTTGCCGTGCGCCTTCGCCAGGGTCAGGAGACCCGCGGGCGAGAGCCCGATGCCGATATAGTCGGGCGCGTTCTGGATCGCGACCGGGAGCGTCGTCCGCTCGATCACCGCGCCGAAGAAGCGGACATACTCG
>DASWRT010000416.1:0-5975 GCA_036403035.1 Allostellaceae bacterium
AGCCTCGGCAGCAACAAGGCGCTGGAGTTCCTCAACGGCAGCAGCGTCGATTTCGGCTCGACGGCCGGCTCAGCGGCGCTGCTCGCCCGCGCCAACGGCAACCCGATCAAGGCCGTCTACGTCTACTCGAAGCCGGAATGGACGGCGCTGGTGACGCGCGCCGACTCGCCGATCCGGAAGGTCGAGGACCTGAAGGGCAAGCGGATCGCCGTCACCCGCGGCACCGACCCGCACATCTTCCTGCTGCGCGCGCTGAAGGGCGCCGGCCTCGGCCCGCGCGACGTGAAGATGGTGCTGCTGCAGCACCCCGACGGCAAGACGGCGCTGGAGAAGGGCGACGTCGACGCCTGGGCCGGGCTCGACCCGCACATGGCGCAGACCGAGTTGGAGACCGGCGCGCGGCTGTTCTTCCGCGACCCGTCGCTCAACACCTACGGCATCCTGAACGTGCGCGAGGCGTTCGCCGCCGAGCACCCCGACACCGTCGTCCACGTCCTCAGGGTCTACGAGAAGGCGCGGCAATGGGCGCTCGCGAACCCGGACGAGCTGCGCGCGATCGTCGTCAAGGCGGCGAAGATCAGCGACGCGGTCGCCACGAAGCAGCTCGAGCGGAACGACCTGCATAACCCGGTGATCGGCGCCGAGCAGCGCGCCTCGATCGTCGCGGCCGGCGACGTGCTCAAGGAGAGCGACATCATCCCGGCCGCAACCGATGTCGGCGCGGTCGTCGATGCGCTGATCGACCCGCAATACGTGACCCGCGCCACCGCCGCCGCCGCCGCCGCGAGCGGCGGCGACGGGAAGGCGGTCCAGTGACGAGGCGGCGCAACCGCTCCGGCAGCGGCGCCGCCGCTGCCGCCGCATCGTCGGTGCTGCTCGGGTTCGTCGTCCCGGTGCTGATGCTCGCCGCGTGGGAGATCGCGTCGCGTGCCGGGCTGGTCCGGCCGAACCTGCTGCCGGCGCCGTCGATGGTCGCCGCGACGCTGCTCGACCTCGCGCGGAGCGGCGAGCTGGCGGACCACGTCGAGGTGACGCTGCTGCGCGTGCTGTTCGGCTTTCTGCTCGGCACCGCGGCGGCGACGCTGCTGGGGGCGCTCACCGGCTACTCGCCGCTGTGGCGGCGGCTCCTCGACCCGACGCTCCAGGCGCTGCGCAGCATCCCGTCGATCGCCTGGGTCCCGCTCTTCATCCTGTGGCTCGGCATCTTCGAGGCGTCGAAGGTGACGCTGATCGCGGTCGGCGTGTTCTTCCCGGTCTATCTCAATCTGATGAGCGGGCTTCAGGACGTCGACCGCAAGCTGGTCGAGGTCGGCCGGGTCTACGGCTTCTCCGGGCCGATGCTGGTCCGCCGCGTGCTGCTGCCGGCGACGCTGCCGGCCTACGTCACCGGCCTGCGCGGCGGCCTGGGGCTCGGCTGGATGTTCGTCGTCGCGGCCGAGTTCATGGGCGCCAGCGAGGGGCTGGGCTTCCTGCTGGTGGACGGCCAGCAGACCGGACGCCCCGCCGTGATCATCGGCAGCATCATCCTGTTTGCCGTCTTGGGGAAGCTCAGCGACCTGCTGCTGGCGCTGGCCGGACGCCGCTTCCTCTCCTGGCAGGACTCCTTCACCGCCGCCGACGAAAGAAACAGCCATGTTGCGGATCGCCCGCGTCTCCAAGCGGTTTGACGCCCGCGGCGCCGGTGCCGGGGGCGGCGGCGTCTTCGCCGTCGCCGACATCGACCTGACCGTCGAGCGCGGCGAGATCGTCGCGCTGGTCGGCACCAGCGGCTGCGGCAAGAGCACCCTGCTGCGCATGGTCGGCGGGCTGGAGACGCCGTCCGCCGGCACGATCGACCTCGATGGGCGCCCGGTCGCGGGGCCGCGTCCCGATGTCGGCTTCGTGTTCCAGGAGCCGCGCCTGATGCCGTGGCTGTCGGTGCGCGACAACGTCGCGTTCGGGCTCGGCAAGCTCTCCCGCGCCGAGCGCGCCTCCCTCGCCGACGCTGCGCTCGACCGGGTCGGGCTCGCCGCGTCGGCCGAGGCGCTGCCGCGCGAGCTGTCGGGCGGCATGGCGCAGCGCGTGGCGCTTGCGCGGGCGCTGGTGACGCGGCCCTCGGTGATGCTGCTCGACGAGCCGTTCAGCGCGCTCGACGCCTTTACCCGCATGTCGCTGCAGGACCATCTGCTGGAGATCTGGCGGGACGACCGCCCGACGATGCTGTTCGTGACGCACGACATCGAGGAGGCGCTGATGCTCGCCGACCGCGTCGTCGTGATGCTCGGCCGGCCGGGGCGCATCCACCGCGACGAACCCGTCGACTTGACGCGGCCGCGGCGGCGGACGGACGTGCGGGTCGCGCGCTGGCGCGAGCGCCTGCTCGACGATCTGAGCCTCGCCACGGCCGGCGCTGCCGACGCGGTGGCGCCGGCGGTGGAGTTGGCGGATGATCGGCGGCGGCGCGCCGCCAATGCAAGATAGGACGGGAGAGAAGACGATGGACGCAACGCAGCTTCGCGAGCTTCAGGCGCCGCTCAAGGACAAGTACCGCAGCGACCCGAACGCCGCGGTCGTGACGCTCCGGGCGCAGGGTTCGATCGACGAGCTGGGCGTCGCCTGCAAGGTCGACACCGGACGGGCGATCGTCGAGGCCGGGCTGCACCCGGCGACCGGCGGCAGCGGGCTCCAGGCCTGCTCCGGCGACATGCTGCTGGAGGCGCTCGTCGCCTGCGCCGGCGTCACGCTGAAGGCGGTCGCGACGGCCCTGGAGATCGATCTCAAGGGCGCGACCGTGCGCGCCGAGGGCGACCTCGATTTCCGCGGCACGCTCGGCGTCGACAAGACCGCGCCGGTCGGCTTCCGCGAAATCCGCCTGACCTTCGACGTCGACGCGGGCGACGCGCCGCAGGACAAGATCGATACGCTTCTGAAGCTGACCGAGCGCTACTGCGTCGTCTATCAGACGCTGCGCAGCCCGCCGCCGGTCGAGGTGGAGCTGCACCGCGCGGCCGCCGCCGCCGGCTGACGCCGCCGGCTGGCCCGGTGCCGGCGCTGCCGGCGTCGGCGATCCGCGCCGTCGTCGCCTCGATTTCGTCCTTGCCTCGCCCTACGGTTGCCTAAAACTATAGGCAAAACATCGCGCATTGCTCTTCCACCTGTGCGAGAGTGTGCGATTGATGGCATGCAACCGACGGCGAGGCGACGCATGACGAGGAGCCGGGCCTGTGCTGCCGCCGCGTTCATTGTCCTGTTGAGCGCGGCCGTCGCCGTACCGGTCTCGGCCAGGGGGGCGGCGGGCGAAGCGGCGGCGACCAAGGCGAAGCCGAAGGTCGAGCGCGGCCTCGCCTCCTGGTACGGCAGCAAGCTGCACGGCCACAAGACGGCGAGCGGCGAGCCGATGGACCGCCAGAAGCTCACCGCCGCGCACCGCAAGCTGCCGTTCGGCACGGTCGTCGAGGTCACCAACAAGCGCAACGGCCGCAAGGTCTACGTGACGATCACCGACCGCGGCCCGGGCAAGAGGAGCCGCATCATCGACGTGTCCCCGGTCGCCGCGGCGCAGCTCGGCATGAAGAAAAAGGGCGTAACGCCGGTGGAGGTCCGGCCGGCGACGTTCGAGTGAGGAACGTTGATCTGATCGACGGCACTCCGTCGAACTGATCGGGAGACTTCAGTGATGCGCCTCGTCGTACTGCCCGGCGACGGGATCGGGCCGGAGATTTCGGATTCCGCTGTTCGGGTTCTTCAGGTCGTGAACAAGCGCTTGTCGTTGGGCTTGACGTTCGAAACCCATGAAATCGGCTTGTCGCGCATCAAGAAGGACGGATCGACTTTCCCAAACGAGGTTCTGGAGGCAGCGCGCGAGGCGGACGGGATCATTCTCGGCCCGGTGTCGCATTCGGACTACCCGCCGCGCGACCAGGGCGGCGTCAACGGTTCGGCTCATCTCCGGGTGGATCTCGATCTCTACGCCAACATCCGCCCATGCCGGTCGCGGGAAGGCCTGGAGCACTATGGCCGGACGCCGATGGATCTGGTGATCGTGCGGGAGAACACCGAGGGATTTTACGCCGACCGCAACATGTTCATGGGCTCCGGCGAGTTCATGCCCACCCCCGACATGGCCATCGCCCTACGGAAGATCACCGCGCCCGCCTCTCGTCGGATCGCCCGCGCGGCGTTCGCCCTGGCGCGACGGCGGCCACGACGGAAGGTCACGGCGGTCCACAAAGCGAATGTCCTGAAGGTCTCGGACGCCCTGTTCCTGCGCGAATGCCGCGCGGTCGCGGCCGAACATCCCGACATCGCTTACGATGAGCAGTTGGTTGACTCGATGACCGCGATGCTGGTGCGCGACGCACAGCGCTTTGACGTGATCGTCACCACCAATATGTTCGGCGACATCCTCTCCGATGAAGCCTCGGAACTGTCGGGCAGCCTCGGCCTGGGGCCGTCGATCAACTTCGGCGACGCGCACTGCATGGCGCAGGCGCAGCATGGCTCGGCGCCGGACATTCAGGGACAGGACAAGGCCAATCCCTGCTCGCTCGTGCTCTCGTCGGCGATGCTGCTTGAGTGGATCGCCGACAAGCGGGGCGAGGAGAGCTTCCGGCGCGGGGCGGCTGCGATCAACACGGCGGTCGACGCGCTGATAAAGCGCCCCGAGACCCGGACGCCGGACCTGCGCGGGCCGCTCGGCACGGAGGCTTTCACGCAACGGCTCTGCGAAGAGATCGAGCGGCTGTTGTGAAGGTACCGCCGCGGCCCCGCCTGCACATGGTCAAGGAAGCCGCGTGCACACCTGGCGCACGCGGCAAGCCAACGCTGGCGCGCTGACGGCGCTGCCCAGCGTACGCACCGGCGAGACGGTGCACAGCATCTTCATTAAGGATGCTTGTTTACCAAAATTTGAAGGAGTAAAATACTTGACAAGATGATGGATGAGCTGCCCAGCACAAGTCCAACAGTCTTACTTTTTGCCCATTTCTGAATTTTTGTTAGACCTATCCTGTGCGATCTTGAGCGGCAGCGCAGGACAGGGAAATGCCGGTCATGAAAACGCGCCGATGGACTCCCGTGTTCGCCTCGATCACGGCTCTCGCCACCGCCTTGCCAAGCATTGGAGCGGCGGCTGCCGACGCTAGTGCTTCGGGTTTCGGCTCTTTCGGTGTCACATATCAGATCCGTGAACTGGGGAGTTTGCCCGGCGACATCGAAAGCATTGCGCGCAGCATCAATGACATTGGGGCGGCTGCCGGGTCATCGATCGCGCCGCCGCCAAGCCCTCCCACCCGTACGGGGCCGACGGTGATACCTCGTCCGGTGATCTTCGAAAGGGAAGGAGGCGTCGCAGAGATTGGCGGCGGCGTCACCGGAGAGGCGTTCGCGATAAATAATCGCGGTCAAGCTGTAGGATACACGGTCCCCGGCACATCCCTTCAGGCCGTGCACCAGGCCGCTCTCTTCGACCGGGAGAGCGGTGAAGCGATCACGCTGCCTGTGCTGCCCGGCGGGTCAGCCAGTGAGGCTTTTGGGATCAACGACCGCAAACAGGCCGTCGGATTTTCCAGCAGCTCGGAGGGGCCGCGCGCCACGCTTTGGCAGGACGGCACCGTCGTCAATCTCGGCCTCCTTCCAGGGGACGATTCCAGCGGCGCGTGGGCTATCAACAACCGAGGGCATGCAGCCGGTAGCAGTTCGGTCTTCGTCTCCACCAACGGTTTGGGCACCGTGCTTTCCCATGCGGTGCTGTTCGCAAACGGAACAGTCACACGGCTTCCCGATCGGCCCGGCGCGATCGCCGGCAACACCAACAGCGAAGCGTTCGGCATCAACGACTTCGACCAAGTGGTCGGAGATGCCGAGGGCAACGTCCTGGACGTGCACGAGACTCACGCGGTGCTTTGGGAACACGGATCCGTGGTCGATCTCGGAACGCTTCCGGGAGGCGACTTCAGTTCCGCCGCCGCCATCAACAACCTTGGACTGATCGCCGG
>DASWRT010000417.1:0-2802 GCA_036403035.1 Allostellaceae bacterium
TCTCGGCGACCTGGACGTCGACCGCGGTATAGAAGACGACCCGGCCTTCCTTCTTCGCCGCCGCGATCAGCTCGGGCGTGACCGGCGCCGGCGCCGGCGCTGCGGCGCGGGCGCCGGCCGAGGCGCAACCGATCGCCAGAGCGAGCGCAACCGCGAATTGTACTTGGCTGCGGAGACACGTCACGCGGTTCCCCCCACCCCAACCCTCCCCCGCAAGGGGGGAGTGGGCAGAATGGAGCCTCGCGCCACTTTCTCCCTCCCCCCTTGCGGGGGAGGGTTGGGGTGGGGGAACCCGGCGCGATGCCGCGCTACCCGTCCCCTGCCCTATGGCGATCCGAGCCAATGCAGCGCCGGCCCCAATCAGTTTTTGTCGCATTTTATTTCCTCCCGATCCCATTCGTTCTTCTCCGGAACCGCACCTCAGCCCGCGAGCGCGCGGCAGCCGTCCGGCGGCAGGTGCAGCCGCACCGCGCTGCCGACCGGCACCGCGACCTGCGCCGGTGTGACGACGCGGAGCTGCTGGCCGTCCGGCAGCGCCACGAGATAGTCGCGCTGCGCCCCGAGATAGGCGTGCCGCACCACCGTTCCGCCGGCCTCGTTAGACCCGCCGTCGCCGCCTGCCGGGGCGGCGCCGTCCGCCATGAGGCGGATGTCGTGCGGGCGGACCGATACGGCGGCGGCGTCGCCGGACGCCGCGAAGTCGCCGGACCCGCAGCGCAGCACCAGACCGCCGCCGCAATCCACCGCGTCCGGCCCGACCTTCCGGCCTTTCAGCAGGTTCGTCCCGCCGATGAACCGCGCCACGAACTCCGACCGCGGCCGCTGGTAGATCTCCTCCGGCGAGCCGGCCTGCTCGATCCGGCCCCGGTTCATGACCACGATGAGGTCGGCGGTCGTCATCGCCTCGGCCTGATCGTGCGTCACGTAGATCGTCGTGTACCGGTACTCGTCGTGCAGCCGGCGGATCTCGAACCGCATCTCCTCGCGCAGATTGGCGTCGAGATTGGACAGCGGCTCGTCGAGAAGGAGCGTCTCCGGCTCGACCACGAGAGCGCGGGCGACCGCGACGCGCTGCTGCTGGCCGCCTGACAGCTCGCCCGGATACCGGTCCGCGAGCGCCGAAAGCTGCGTCACCGACAGGATCGCGTCGACACGGCGCCTGACCTCGTGGCGCGGGAGCCGGCGCAAGGTCAGTCCGTAGGCGACGTTCTCGGCGATCGTCATGTGCGGCCAGAGCGCGTAGCTCTGGAAGATCATCGACATGTTGCGGCGCTCGGGCGGCACCGTCCGGTTCGGCGCCGAGACGACGCGGTCGCCGACCGCGATCGCGCCGTCGTCCGGCTCGATGAACCCGGCGACGAGGCGGAGCGTCGTGGTCTTGCCGCAGCCGGACGGGCCGAGCAGGCAGACCAGCGCGCCATGCTCGATCGCCACGGTGACGCCGTCGACGGCGGCGTACGACCCATAGCGCTTCGTGACGTTCCGCAGCTCGACGCGCGCCATCGTTCCTCCCGCGGGGCGCGCTCTCCGGACGGGCGCGCTTGCGCGGTCGATCGTACCAGCGGCGGCGACCGTGGCAAGCCGATTGTAGACAATCTGCAAATCGCACGCATACTGGCAGGCAAAGGAGGAAACCCGCCGCCATGAGCCAGACCAGCCCATCACCCTCCGCCACCGGCGCCACCACCGGCGGCGCGTTGTCGCGATTCACGATCCTCGACCTGACGCGCGTGCGCGCCGGCCCCACCTGCGTCCGCCAATTCGCCGACTGGGGCGCCAAGGTCATCAAGATCGAGATGCCCGAAGGGTCTGACGGCGGCGAGCCGCTCGGCGGGCCGCGGCACGGGCCGGACTTCCAGAACCTGCACCGCAACAAGCGGAGCCTGACGCTCGACCTGAAGAAGCCGGAGGGCATCGCCGTGTTCCGGCGCATGGTCGAGACGGCCGACGTCGTCGTCGAAAATTTCAGGCCGGACGTGAAGCACCGCCTCGGCATCGATTACGAGAGCCTGCGGGCGGTCAACCCGCGGCTCGTCTACGCCAGCATCTCGGGGTTCGGGCAGGACGGCCCCTACCGTGACCGGCCCGGCTTCGACCAGATCGCGCAGGGCATGGGCGGGCTGATGTCGATCACCGGCGAGCCCGGCCGCGGGCCGATGCGCGTCGGCATCCCGGTCGCCGACCTCTGCGCCGGCATCTTCGCGGCGCAGGGGATCCTGGTGGCGCTGCTGGAGCGCGAGACGTCCGGGCAGGGCCAATGGGTGCAGACCTCGCTGCTTCAGGCGCAGATCTTCATGCTCGATTTCCAGGCGTCGCGCTGGCTCAACAAGCGCGAGGTGCCGAAGCAGGCGGGGAACAACCACCCGACCAGCATTCCCACCGGCGTCTTCCAGACGGCGGACGGCTACATCAACATCGCCACCACCGGTCAGAAGATCTGGGAACGGTTCTGCCGCGCGATCGGCGCCGAGGAGCTGATCGCCGATCCAGACTACACGACCGCCAGCGCCCGGTCGGCGAACCGCGATGCGCTCACCGCCGAGATCAACCGCCGGCTCCGCACCGCCGACAGCGCGGCCTGGATCGACCGGCTCAACGCGGCCGGCGTGCCGTGCGGCCGGATCTACGCGATCGACGAGGTCTTCGCCGACCCGCAGGTCGAACATCTCGGGGTCGTGAAGACCGTCGAATCCCCGCATTACGACCCGCTCCGCCTCGTCGGGCAGCCGATGACCCTGTCGCGCACGCCGAGCGTGATCGAACGGGCGCCGCCGGAAGCCGGCGAGCAGACCGACGAGATCC
>DASWRT010000418.1:0-12517 GCA_036403035.1 Allostellaceae bacterium
GCGCCGCTTCCGATGTGCCGCATCGCTGCGCGGCGCGCTCCTACTCCGGCGCCACAGCACGGCGTCGCAGCACACTTCCTGGTGAAAAATGCGGGCTAGGTGGGAGGCTCCCGTGGGCAAACTCTCCGCGCTCCTCTTCGCAGGCATGGTCTGCTGGACAGCCCACGCCGTTGCCGGCAGCCTGGACGCCGACCCGCTGCTCGGCGGCGGGACGCCGAACACGTCCGGGGGCTCAGCCGCAGCGAGCGACGGATTCAAGACACCGGACCCGCCCAGCGGATGCACCTCGCCGATCGCGGCCGGATCGAACGACGAGGTCATGGCCAAGGCATTCAACGCCCTGACGCAGTTCTGGAAGCCGCGGATTCCCGACTGGGAGACGAAGGCGCTCGCGCCCCTGCATGCAAAGAAGAATGACGGAAGCTGGGTCACGATCGTCGCCTGGGCCAACCTTCAAAGGACGCCGGACTATTGGTCATTCCTTTCCAATCACACGGTCGCCGACACTGCCGACAACCCGGGCGGCCTCGTGAAGATCCCCAGGGAGGAAGGCTTCGGGCCACCGGATCAGGCTGCGGAGGAGGCAAGGCATCTGCCGCATTGGACGCTCTTCAAGAGCTTTCATCAGGTCATGTATTCCCACTTCGTGGACCCCACGAAGCCGTTCCAGTGGATCCAGTGGACGGATCCCTACGTCCAGCACTACGTGGACATCGCCGGTGGCGATCGGTTCGCGGCGGTGACGATCCTCGCCCACGAGTTCGGACACCACGTCCAGAACGTGGGCGGGAGGGACGACCCGAAGCTTTTCGGCGGCAGGAAGGAGAACCCGCTCCGCGGCGCGTCGTCCGACGACCCTTACGTGCCCAATGACGAACCGGACCCGGTCGCCCGAGAGCGGGACGCCGACCGCGTCGCGGGCATCTTCATCGGCTCCCTGAACAGCAAGGCGTGCCTGAACACTGCCGCATGGACCGTGTTCCATGCCGGCGACACCGGGCCGATATCGAAAGGCGCCGTTCCGCACGGCGACGGCGCCAACCGGGCGGACTGCATCCGGTATGGCGCCCTGGCGCCGCCCGGTCCGACGAACCCGTTCCTGGCGTCGGACTCGAGCGCGGTCGTCGACTGCAAGAAGATCAGGACGATGTGCGCGGCGAAGCCCAAGAAGACCGGGCAAGCCTCGGACGGGATCGCCCGCGTCGCCTTTCCGAGCGACGCCGCATCGGGCGACGAACTGGAGAACCCGTATTGCGAGGACACGCCGCCGGAGCCCGTCATCGGCCCGCCGGTGATCACCGGCAACGAGAGCCGGTGCGTCAAGACCGTGTTCGAGGTCGGCGAGGGCTGCCGCTGCCCGTCCAACATGTACGCGGACCAGCTCGGCAAGGGCGAGCACGCCGTGATCTGGTGCCGGTCCAGGAGCCGCGTGAGGATGTGACATGCGCCGCCACCGCTTCGCCATCGTCCTGCTGTCGCTGGCCGCCATCGCCGCCCCGGCGGTCGCCGCCGGCCCGTATCGATATGCCTGGGTTCCGGTCGATGCGTTCGACCGGAACGGCAATCCCGTCAAGGACGAGAAAGGCGAGGTCATCCACGACGGGTTCTGCGTCCTGTGGAAGACCAACTGGCTCACGGAGAACGATGCCACGGTCACCGATGACGTGCTCTGGTGGACCGGCGTCACCTACGCGGTCGACCCGCGCCGGCAGACCGTGACCGTGCTGCGGGTAAAGGGGCCGAACGCGGTGGCCACCGACAAGGGGCCGAAATTCTTCGGGCGCGAGCCGATCGAGTACGGTGTCCAGGTGACGGCCCCGCTGCTCGACGACCCGAGGGACGATTGGCCCTGCACGAAAGACACGTGGGCGACCATCCTGGCGGGGGCCAAAGAATGGACGACGCAGACGATCATGCCCCGCTCGACCTACACTTATACGCGGAGCTGTTCGCCGCATTGCAATTGAGCGGGCATGGCGGTCCATACTGCCGAGCGTCACAACGGGGAGCGTGAGCGCCACCCGTCTGCTCGCCCTACGGACCGCCAGTGCACAACGACTCGGAAGCTCGCGCGATCATCATCGGGACGATGAAGCCTGACGCGGCACAAGAGTGGTGCCGGCCGCCGCTCAGTGCAGAGCCTTCCACTCCTTGTATTCTGCCTCCGTGATCGTTGCGGCCGCCTTGGCCGCCGTGACGAGCCCCACCACCCGGCCGTAATGAATCCCGCCCCGTGCTGCCAGTCTCCGGGCGAGACGGGCCGGAAGCGCGTCCGCCCGCCGCGCCCGCTGCGCCCGCCGCGCGGCGACGCCGGCCTCGCTCATGCTCTACTTCTTATGTTTCAGCGGTCGCGCCTGCATCAGGCGGCCGGCGGGTCGCGCCTTCGGGACGCGTGTAGACGCTGCGGTCGGCGATCTCACGCCACGGGAACGGCAATCGGATCGATCAGATCGGCCTTGCCACCGGTGACGCGGTTGCGGTTGCGCTCGCTCGCGAGGAAATCGTGCGGAAAGCCGAGCGGAACGGCGCTCACCTTGTCGAGTTGCCGCAGCGTGGCGTCCGGCAGCGTCAGGTCAAGCGCCGCGAGCGTATCGTCGAGTTGCGCCGCCGTGCGCGGTCCGAGGATCGGGATGAGCGCGGTGGTCGACACGGCGGCCTTGTGGCGCAGCCACGCGATCGCGACGGCGGTCGGCGTCGCGTCCGTCTCGGCGGCGACTGACTGCACGGCGTCGAGGATCGCCGTCTCGCGGGGCGTCTTCTCGCTGTGGATGAGCGCGCCGAGCTTGGTCAGCCGGCCCTCCTCCGCGCGCCGGTATTTTCCAGTCAGGAAGCCGCCGCCGAGAGGCGACCAGAGCGTCGCGCAGAGTCCCAGCGCCTCCGACATCGGCAACAGTTCGCGGTCGGCGGTGCGCTCGACGAGGCTGTATTCGAACTGCACGCCGACGATCGGCGCCCAGCCGCGCAGCTCCGCGAGGGTCGCACCTCGGGCGATGCGCCAGGCCGGGAAGTCGGAGAGACCGGCATAGAGGATCTTTCCGGCGCGCACGAGGTCGTCGAACGCGCGCACGATCTCCTCGACCGGCGTCACGCCGTCGGCGGCATGCACCCAATAGAGGTCGATGCGGTCGGTCTTGAGTCGCTTCAGGCTGGCTTCGAGCGAGCGCACCATGTTCTTGCGGCTGTTTCCCGTTCCCAAGATGCCGCCCTGCGGAACGGCGCCGTGCGTGTATTTGGTGGCGAGGACGAAGCCGTCGCGATCGGCGGGGGTGGCCAGGAACTCGCCCAGCAGCGTCTCTGCCTGGCCGAACTGGTAGACATCCGACGTGTCGATGAAGTTGCCGCCCGCCTCGGCGTAGCGATCGAAGATCCGCCGCGCCTCGTCGGGCTCCGCCCCGTGGCCCCAGCCCGTGCCGAAATTGCCGGTGCCGAGCGCGAATTCCGATACGCGCAGGCCGGTTTGCCGTCCGAAGAGCTTGTACCGCATCGATACCTCCAATCGTCGAGCCCGGAAACCGCCGTCAATCGGCTGCGCGGAGCTCGGTTTCCGTCACAGCGCGCGTCAGCGCGCGCAATTCGGCCGAGCGCTCGGCTCCGAACCGCGCCTCGAACTGCGCCTGCGCGTCGCGCCAGCCGCCGGCCGCGTCGTGCAGCTTCGCGGCCCCGGTCTCCGTCAGATGCAGCTCCTTGCTGCGCCGGTCGGTTCTGCCCGGCCGGATCGCGATCAATCCCTTGCGTTCGAGCGGCAGGATGTTCCGCCCGAGCGTGGTGCGGTCCATGACAAGCTCCCGCGCGAGCGCATTGATCGTCATCGGCCCGGAGCGCTTCAGCCTGACCAGGATCGAGAATTGCGTCGTGCGCAGTCCGGAAGGTGCAAGGAGCGCATCGTAGAATTGCGTGATGTGCCGCGCCGCCTGGCGAACCGCGAGGCAGTTGCATTCCGTGACCGGGGCTTTCGGCGAAGGCGGCTGCGGCGGCGAGGTCATCGGCGGGTGCGGCATTGGCAAAGATGTGCCTACTTTATGCGCATATACGCCTATGTCAATGCCGTAGTGACGTTGATCCATCTCGGGAGTTTACGGATGACTTCGCTCCGCTCTGTCCTTCTTGCCGCGCCGGTCCGTACTCCAACCGGTACGTTCGGCGGCAGCCTGACGGATGTCCCGGCAACCGAACTCGGCGCGGCGGCGATCCGCGCCAGCGTCGAGCGAGCTGGCGTCCGGCGACGAGCTCGCCCCGGCCGACCTCGTCGTCTTCAACGCCGGCAACAACCGCAAGCTCGACTTCCGTGAACTCTCCGCCGAGCTGTTCGAGGAGTTCTGGCGCATCGGCTGCTTCGCGGGCTTCCTCGTCAGGCGCGAGGCGGCGCGCCGATTGGTGCCGCTCGGCCGCGGGACGGTGATCTTTACCAGCGCCTCGGGCAGCCTTCGCGGCAAGCCGGGCTTTGCCCATTTCGCTGCGACGAAAGCCGGGCTGCGGGCGATCGCCCAGAGCATGGCGCTGGAATACGGGCCGCAGGGCGTCCACGTCGCGCACGTCGTCATCGATGGCGGGATCGCCGGCGAATGGCTGCTGAGCCGGGCGCCGGATCGTGCCGCCGAGCGCGGCGAGGACGGACTCCTCTCGATCGACGCGATCGCCGACGCCTATTGGCAGATACACCGCCAGTCCCGCTCGGCATGGACGCATGAGATAGATCTGCGCCCGTTCAAGGAGCCGTTCTGAAGCGGCTTTGCGGTCGGCGCGCCCGCCGGTGTCATCGCGAAGCAGGCTGGGCGTGCGCGGCGTGTTGATCCGGCTCAATGGAGGAAGACAAAACCGTACCAGGGCGGAACAGTCACAGCGGCAAACGCGCCGTTGCTTGCGATGGTCAGCGTGTTGCCGCCGTCGACCGACTCAATCCAATTGCCGGCCTTGGGGAACGGAAGGTTGATCGATGAAGGCTCCGAGCCGAAGTTGAGCGCCACGATGGCGTACTGCTCCGGGTTCGGTCCCGCGGCCGGCGCATGGCGGTGGTAGGCGACAATCGTGTTCCCGGCGAGCGACTGCTGATAATAGAAGTAGCTCTCCCGGCTCCGCAGCGCCCGGTTCGCGGTTCGCAGCCGGCCCAAAATCCGACAGAGCCGGATGAGGGCCGTTCCGTAATCATCGTAGAAATACTCCCAGTGGACATCGCGCCGCAGATGGACGCGCGCCAGCCCGTCGCCCGGAAGCGTGTAGTTGTCGGCGAACTCCTCGCCTTCCCAGAGCATCGGGACGCCCTGCGACGTGTAGAGTGCAATCAGCAGCGGCTGCAGTTTGAAGAACTGTGACCGGTCACCTTCGGGCAGCGGCCCCGTGCCGGATGTTCCCGCAAAGCTGATGAGATTGCTGTGGTCGTGCGTCGAGATGTATTGGAAGGGAGCGACGGGCATTTCGACGTTCTGGTCGGCACTGTCGACCGCTGTCTTCGTGTTCGGATACCGGCCGGCGAAAAACGGGTCGAGAAGATGAGCGAGGTCGCTGAGCGATCCGGCGGACAGATCTCCGCGCGCGATGTTCTCGGCGCGGTTCAGAAGATCGTCCTGCCAGGCCGAGTTCGTGTAGGTGTTGCGCAGCACCTCGGGCGCCCTGCCGAGCGCCTCGGCGCACTGGATGATCCGGCTGTACGTGCCGGGGCCGCAGCCGAACCGGTCTATGCCGCGGGAGTAGCGGTACGTTTCGTAGGCCAGCATGGCATAGGCTGTGTCGGTCGGCCCTTGATAGAGATCGGTGACCTCGTCGTAGCGGAACCCGTCGACATGGTACTCATCGAGCCAGTGCCGGTTGGCAAGTCGGCAGAATTCCTGGGCGAAGGTGCGCGAGAAATCGATCATCGGTCCGAAGGGGCCGTCGCCATCGATCATGGGGCTATCGATCCGCGGCGCGTTCGACAGCTTCCGCAGGTCTTGATAGACGACGCAGTATGGGAAGAAGGGATCGACATGCTGATAGACGACGTCCAGGATGACTGCGACGCCGCGCGCATGGCAGCTGTCGACAAGCCGTTTCAGCCCGGCCTCGCCTCCGAACGCGGCGTGCGGCGCCCAGTAATGTACCGGGCCGTATCCCCAGTCGAAGTCGAGCTTGGTGCTGGTGACCGGCATCAGCTCAAGACAATTGACGCCCAGGCTCTTCAAATAGTCGAGCCGGTCGACGATCCCGCCGAACGTGTCATTGAACTGCTCTACCTGCAGCTCGTAGACGATAAGATCGTCGAGTTCCGGGGTGCGCCACGCATTGTCGCTCCACGCGAACGACGCAACCGGGTTACGCGTCACGGTAACGGCCGCGAGGCGGCCGATCTCGGCTTGCCGCGCAAACGGGTCGGTGAACCAGCGTGTCACCAACTGGGGCGTGCCGCCGCCAGGTGGTGTCCACGAGAGCTGATAGCGGTAGAGGTAGGTTCCCTCCGAGCCGAAACGACCGGGCGAGCCGCCGCCCGGAGTGACTTTCGCCTCGGCTGACCAGAGGTCGAGCGAGCTGCCCTGCTGCCACGCCATCGGCACGTCGACCGGCGGTACCGCCGGGTCGAACCGGTCATCGCGGTGTATGATCCGGACGACAACCTCGAAACCGTCAGGCTTCCTGATTCCGGGAAGGTACAAGCCAAACTTGATAAGAAGATTGCCGGCCGCATCAGTCGAGCTGAACGCCCCAGCCTCGTTCGGATTGATCGGCATGAAACCTGTCCTCCCCCGGTCGACAGGAAGCCTCCAGCGAGGATTGTCCTACCGATCGGGATGGCGTGTCATCCCGAAGATAGCGCGAATACACAGCGAATATTGAACCACCGGTGGAGAAGAGCGACCGCCTGTAGCCAGCTCCCACTTGTTTATTGGTGTTCCTGTTGGTCGCAGGCCAGGGAAAGAGTTCAGTCATGCGATATCGAAAATCGATTTTCGTTGCCGCGCTCAATGTGCCGCCCTATCGTGGTCGCGTCAATTTCGCGCCGCGGTTCGCATGCTGTCATTCGATCGGTTGGACATATCGAGCGCAGACGGGGCGGCAGCCGCGCTGGAGGAGAAGCTGCCTCGCAGCCTGACCGCGGCCGTCTTCGACCGCCTGCGGGCGGACATCCTCACCTGCCGGTTGCAGCCGGGCGATAAGCTGCCGGTCGTGTCGCTCGCGGAGCGGTTCGGCGTGAGCCTCAGCGCCGTCCGGGAGGCGTTGTCGCGGCTCGTCGCAGACGGGCTCGTCCTGGCGGAGGACCAGCGCGGGTTTCGCGTGAGCCCGGTCTCGCTCGACGATCTGCGGGACCTGACCAGGACGCGTATCCAGATCGAAGGGCTGGCGCTGCGCCAGGCGATCGAGAACGGCGACGAGCATTGGGCGGCCGGAGTCGCGCAAGCCCTGCGGGAGCAGGCGCGTATCCCCTACGTCGATCAGGACCAGCCGAGCCGGCACAACGAGGCGTGGGCGCAGTCGCACAAGCGCTTTCATTACGCGCTGGTCTCCGGCTGCGGCTCGCCCTGGCTGCTGCGCTTCCGCAACGTGCTCTACGAGCAGACGGAACGGTACCGCCGGCTGGCGCTGCCGCTGAATACGACCGTGCGCGACGTCGGCGCCGAGCACCGGAAGCTGGCGGAGGCGGCAATAGCGCGCGACGCCGATGCCGCGGTCGCGGCGCTGACCGCGCATTTCGAGCTGACGACGCGCATCCTTCTCGACGCCTACGCAACCGTGGAGACGGTCGGGATCTCGCCGCCCCAGGCGGACAAGCCGATACCCAAGCGGCGAGCGCGAGAGCGGCAGTCGATCGCCTAAAGACGCTTCAAAGAAAAGCGCGGCACCTCAGGAGGAGACGATGGAGACTTTCGGCGACGGACGCCAAGCGTACTTGCGGACGGGTGGGATCGCGATGGCGGTCGCCCTGCTGGGCTGCCTGTCCATCCCCGTCGCCTCGCAGGCTGCGGACACCGTGCGCATCGGCCTGCCGACGAAAACATACTGGCCGACCATCGTCACCGAAGCCGCGCGAACGATGAAGCTCTTCGAGAAGGAAGGGCTCACGGCCGAGCCGACCGTGTATCGCGGCGGCGCCGAATGCTTCGAGGCGGTCGCCGCCGGCGCGGCGGACGTCATTCTCGACCCGCCGTCGCTGGTCGCCACCGGGCGCAACCGCGGCGTGATGACGAAGCTCGTCGCCGGAGGCAGCACCGAATCCTCCGGCTGGCACCTGATGGTCGGCACCGGTTCGAAGGTGCAGACGCTGAAGGATCTCGACGGCAAGAAGCTGGGCATCACATCGGCCGGTTCCGCATCGGACTTCCTTGCCCTCTGGGCGGTGCAGCACGGCAAGATCAACGTGACCCGGGTTCCGCTCGGCGGCGGCGGACTGGTGCCGAACCTGCTGTCGGGCAATGTCGACGCGGTCGTCCTGTACTCGCCCTTGAGCTACCAGCTTCTGTCGAGCAAGGAGGCGCGCTCGCTCGTCAATTTCGCGACCGACATGCCGGCGAATCTCACCTCCGGGTGGATCGCCACCGATAAGATCGTCGCGGAGCAGCCTCAGCTCGTGCAGCGCACGCTGAACGCTCTCTACGGCGGCTTGAAGTACCTGCGGGAAAATCGTGACTTCGCGGTGAAGCTGATCGCGGAAGTCGACGAGATCCCGCCCGACATCGCGGCGATGGAGTACGAGAATACGATCCTCAAGCTCCTCCCGAGCGGAGAGATGCGGCCGGAATGGATCGACGCCTCGCTCGATCTGGCGCGGCTCGGCGGCATGAAGGACATGGCGCCGACCGACGCGATCTACACCACGCAGTTCAAGCCGATGCCCGCCGCGCCGTGAGCGGAAGGAAGGTGCGATGAGCCGATACGGCATAATTGCCGGCCGCATCGCGATCGTCGTGGGACTCGCGATGCTCTGGGAGGGATTGTCCCGCACCGGCGCCGTCAGCCCGCGTTTCCTGCCGCCGTTGAGCGACACGGTCGCGACGGTGCTGCAACTGATCGGCCGCCCGGCCGTACGGGCCGATATCGCCGTCACGCTTCTCGAAACGCTCGCCGCTTTCGCGATCGCCCTGCCGGCGGGTGCGCTGATCGGGTTGGCGATCGCGGAGAGCGCCTATCTCGGCGAGATCCTGAAGCCGCTCGTGTTTTTCCTGCTCAGCATCCCGAAATCCGTCTTCCTGCCGCTGTTCATCCTCAGCTTCGGGATCGGTTTCGCGGAGAAGGTCGGGTTCGGTTTCTTCTCGACGATCCTCATCGTCATCATGAGCACGACGGCCGCGGTCGAATCGGTCCGCCCGGAGCACGTCGTCGTCGCGCGGTCCTACGGGGCGACCGGCGCACAGATCGTCCGACGCGTCTATCTGCCGAGCATGCTGCCGGTCCTGCTCGAAGCCGTACGGGTCGCGATGATCTTCAATTTCACCGGGATCATCCTTGCCGAGATGTATGCATCGCGGACCGGCCTGGGGCATCAGATCGCGAGCTGGGGCGAGAACTTCATGATGAAGCAGCTGCTCGCCGGCGTGCTCCTCGTGTCGGCGATGGCGATCGTGTTCAACGAACTCGTACGGTGGGCGGAAACGCGATGCAGCCATTGGCGAACCTGACGCGGCGGGCCGCGCCGATGCCCTCCCTCGCCGGCGGCGTCGCCGCGAGCCGCGGACAGGCCGCCGCCGGCTCGATCTCGGTGCGCAGCGTCGATCATACGTACCGAAGCCGCGAGGGATCGATCCCGGCCCTCCGAGGCATCTCCTTCGACGTGACGCCGGGGCGCTTCGTCGTGCTGGTCGGGCCGAGCGGCTGCGGCAAGTCCTCGCTCCTGATGATGCTGGCGGGATTGCAGCGGCCGAGTTCCGGCGAGATCCTGTGCTCCGGCTCGCCGTTGACCCGCCCCGATCCGAACCGGGTCGGCGTCGTGTTCCAGGAGGCCAGCCTCTATCCCTGGCTGACCGCCGAGGAGAACGTCGAGTTTCCGCTGACCCTACGCGGCATCCGGAAAGCGGCGCGCCGGGAGCGCGCGAGGGCGTCCCTGGCGCTGGTCGGCTTGGCGGAGTTCGGCGCGCGCTATCCGCACGAGCTTTCCGGCGGCATGAAGCAGCGCGTCTCGATCGCGCGCGGGCTCGTCCAGGACCCGCCGGTGCTCCTGATGGACGAGCCCTTCGCCGCCCTCGACGAGCAGACTCGGATGACGATGGGCGACGAGCTGCTCAGGGTGTGGGCGAAGACCGGCAAGACCGTCGTCTTCGTGACGCACAGCCTGACCGAAGCGGTCTATCTGGCCGACGAGGTGCTGGTGATGAGTCCGCGCCCTGGGCGCATCATCGACGTGATACCGGTGCCCCTGCCCCGCCCGCGCACCTACGAGACGATGGCGACAGATGCCTTCGGCAAATTGCGCGACCGCATCTGGCGGCAAATCCGGACGGCGGCGACGGGATGAGCGGAGCGGCGGCGAATATCTTCGCGACGGGCGCGCCTCGTTGGCGGCGGCCGTCGCCGCGATACGTGCGGTGGCTGATCGTCGTCGTCCTGGTGGTGCTCTGGGAGGCGCTGCCGCGCGCCGGGCTCGTCCCCGTTCTCTTCCTGCCGCCGCTCTCCGAGACGCTGCGGGCCGGGCTGGGCGATATCGGGGAGTACGCCGACGCTCTCAAGGTGACGCTTTACGAGATCGCGGCGGCGATGGTTTTCGCGTGCGGCGGCGGCATCGTCGCCGGAGCCGTCATCGGCGGGCTGCCCCCGCTCCGCCGGCTGCTTATTCCGCTTGCGTCGAGCCTCTACGCCGTGCCCATCGTCGTCCTTTATCCCGTGTTCACCGCGTGGCTCGGCATCGGCCCGGAGGCGAAGATCTGCTTCGCGGCGGTCTACGGATTTTTCCCGACGCTGCTCGGCACCGCCGCGGGCATCCGGACGATCGATCCGCACTATCTGATCGCGGCGCGCAGCATGGGCGCCACGCTGCCGCAGCGTGTCGTCCGGGTCATCATCCCGGCGGCGATGCCGACCGTGCTTTCCGGGCTTCGGCTCGGCGGCGCGCTCGTCATCGTCGGCGTGGTCGTCGCCGAAATGCTCACGTCGAGCGCCGGCGTCGGCTACCTTATCTCGCGCTACCGGACGATGCTCGACAGCCCGCACGTCTTCGCCGCGATCCTGCTCGTCCTGGCGCTGGCGGTCGCGTTCGACGGGGCCGTCAAGCTCGTCGAGCGGCGGACCGCGAAATGGCGGTTCGCCGGACGGCGCGCACGGGAAGCCGAGCCGGATCGCCTCGTCGCCGATGATATACGGGCGCTTGCCCGGACCACGCAGGCCTGAACAGGACGACGCCGCCATGTTCGACATCACGCTGACGTTCGACAACGGTCCCGAACCGGACGTGACGCCGGCAGTGCTCGACGTGCTCGGCCGGCATGAGATCCGGAGCACGTTCTTCGTCCTCGGCGGCAAGCTCGCCGATCGCGAGCGCCGGGCGCTGGCGGAGCGCGCCGCCGCGGAGGGGCACTGGATCGGCAATCACACCTTCACGCATTCGGTGCCGCTCGGCCTGCGCCGGGAGCCCGACGCGGCGGAGCAGGAGATCGGCCGGACCCAGGAGGCGATCGGCTCGCTGGCGCACAAGCTGCGGCTGTTCCGCCCGTTCGGCGGCGGCGGCCATCTCGACCGGCGCCTGCTCAGCGCGCCGGTCCTGCGCTTCCTCAAGGAAGGCGGATATAGCTGCGTGCTGTGGAACTCGATCCCTCGCGACTGGGACGACCCGGAGGGCTGGGTCGACCGGGGGCTCGAACAGTGCCGCGCGCAGCCCTGGACGCTGATGGTGCTGCACGACCTTCCGACCGGCGCGATGCGGCATCTCGACCGGTTCGTCGAGAGGGTCAGGGACGCGGGCGGACGGTTCCGGCAGGACTACCCGCCGGACTGCGTGCCGCTGCTCCGCGGCGAAGAAATTCTGCCGCTCGACCGCTACGTGTCGGACGGAACGGCGGCGCAGCCGGCGGCATGAGGGCGGGCGGCGATCGCGGCGAATACAGGAGGGGATCGGGATGAGGTTCGTGAGCTTCAAGGAGGCCGGCGCCGCCGAACCGCGGTTCGGCTTCATCGTCGGCGACCGGGTCGTGGATCTCGCCGCAGGCATTCAGGCCACGGCCGGTATCGAGAACGGCGTCGCGTGCCCGGCCGACATAACCGGCTTCATCGAGGCCGCGGCGAGCCTGATCCCGGCGGCTCGCGTGCTGGCGGCCCTGGTCGGCCGCGACGATCTGAGGGACGCCGTTAGCCGGCCGCTTGCCGAAACCGAGCTGCTCGCGCCGATCCCGCGTCCGCGGAAGAACGTGTTCTGCGTCGGGCGAAACTACGCCGCCCATGCCGCCGAAGGCGCCCGCGCGCAGGGGCGCGAGGTCGTCGTGCCGAGCATTCCCGAGTTCTTCACCAAGCCGCCGACCGCCGTGACGGGGCACGAGAGCGCGGTCCCGCTCGACCCGGCGGTCACCGAAAAATTCGATTACGAGGTCGAACTCGGCGTCGTCATCGGCACCACGGGAAAGAACATCCC
>DASWRT010000419.1:0-3503 GCA_036403035.1 Allostellaceae bacterium
CCGTCCGAGAAGACGACGGTAGGCGGCCTGTCGGGCGGCAAGGAGGGCACCGGCGGAACGTCCGGTACCGGCGAACACTGACAGGGGCGGCGCGCGCGCCGCACGCACCATGCGCATGACGACGGTTCCGGACGACCTGCCGCCGTGGCTGTGGAGCGCCGGAGTCCTTATCGCGGCGGCGTGCGTCGGTCTGCTGGCGCACGCCGCCCTGTCGGCGGTGCTGCGGCGCGTCGTCAGCAGGAAACGCACGCCAGCCCTCAAGGCCGCACTCGAAGCGGCGCGCAGGCCGTTCCGGCTGGCGGTCGTGCCGCTGGCTCTGTTGGCGGCCCTGCCGGTGGCGGATCTGCCGGCCGCGGCGGCGGAGACGGCGGCCCGCGTGCTTGGCATCGCCCTGGTCGCGGCGCTGGGCTGGACGCTCGCCCGGATGATCGGCGCGGCGTTCGACGTCGCGCTGACGCAAACGGGCGAGACGCAGATCGGCGAAACCGATATCGATGCGCGCCGGCGCCGCACGCAGCTCAGCCTGTTCCGGCGGTTGTCGGTGCTGACCGTCGGCCTCGTCACCGCCGGCCTCGTGCTGACGGCGATCCCGGTCGTCCGCTCCATCGGGCTCAGCCTCTTCGCCTCGGCCGGCGTCGCCGGCATCGTCATCGGCATCGCGGCGCGGCCGGTGATGGCGAACCTCATCGCCGGCTTGCAGATCGCGATCGCGCAGCCGATCCGCATCGGCGACGCCGTGCTCGTCGAGGGCGAGTGGGGACATGTCGAGGAGATCACGTCGACCTACGTCGTCATCGAGATCTGGGACGAGCGCCGTCTGGTCGTGCCGCTGTCCTATTTCCTGGAGAAGCCGTTCCAGAACTGGACGCGGCAATCGTCGAAGATCGTCCAGCCGATCCTGCTCTACGTCGATTACGGCGTGCCGGTCGCGGCGGTTCGGGAACGGCTGCACGAGATCGTTCGCTCGACCCCGCTCTGGGACGGGCGGGTCTGGAACCTCCAGGTCACCGAGCTGCGCGAACGGACGGTCGAACTGCGCGCCCTCGTCAGCGCCGCGAACTCGAGTCAGGCGTGGGACCTGCGCTGCCACGTGCGCGAGCAGCTCATCGCGTTCCTGCACGAGCGCTTCCCCGAAGCCCTGCCGCGCTCGCGGATCGACGTGGTGGGCCAACCGTCCGCCGCGGTCGCGACGGGCGGTGGCAATGCGTCCACGCCTGGAGATGCCGTACAGCGCAAATGGGGATGACGAAAGCCGAGGCGAAGCGCCCCGCGATGGACTACTACGCGCGGTCGTCCGCCGGGTAGGAGCGGATGCGAGACGCGCGCAGGGCGCGTTGCGCCCCCTCGACGGTGCGCCGGACGATCCCGCCGCCGTCGCTGCGCGCGACGCGGAACAGCCGCGCACCGGTCCAAGCGACGGACAAGCCGGTCTGCGCCGACCGCCTCTCCGCCGCGAGCCGGTCGGCGAGTTCCGCGTGTTTGTTCCGCAGGTACTGCACCGTGCCCTCCGGAGCGGCTTCGACGCCGGAGCGCTGGTGGCGAAGGGCCACGAGCTGATCCTCCACGGCTTCGATCTGGGCTGTCAGGCGAGCGATGGCGGCGGCGGCGGCGGCAGGGGTTGATGTCATGGCAGGATCGTCTCCGCATCTGCCCACTCTCAACGTCGCCCCGGCAGCGATCGATCCAGTCCGCCGCCGGAGCGCCCGCTCCGGTCGGTTCAGCGGGAAAAGGCCGACGCCGCCGACGACAGATCGTCCCGCATGGCGGCGAGCAGGCGCTCGCGTCCGGCGGTCACGTGGCCGCGCATGACGCGCGCGGCGCCTTCCGCGTCGCGCCGCGCGAGCGCATCGACGATGGCGCGGTGCTCGTCGTTCGAGACGAAGAGGCCGCCGCCGTGGAGCATCCCGTGCCGGCGCAGCAGGTGCATCTCGTTGATGAGCCGGCGGTAGATCGCCAGCAGCTTCCCGTTCCCGGTCATCTCGACCAGCCGGTCGTGGAACCGGATGTTGAGCGGGAAGTAGGAAGCGATGTCCTGCGCCTCGGAGTACGTCTCCAGCCGGTCGATCATGGCGCGCAGCTCGGCGATCTGCGCGTCGGCGATCGCCGGCGCGAGCAGCCGGCCGGCAAGCTCGTCGAGGCCGGCCCGCACGTCGTAAAGCTCGATCGCCTCGTGCGGCGAGATCCGCCGCACGAAGACGCCGCGGTTCCGCTCGGCCTTGACGAGCCCGGCCTCTTCGAGCCCGCGGAACGCCTCGCGGATCGGCCCGCGGCTGATGCCGAGCCGCGCCGCCAGATCCATCTCGTTGAGCTTCTGCCCCGCCGCCAGCTCGCCGGCGAGGATCAGGCGCAGGATCTCGTCCTGCACCAGCATCGGCAGCGACTTCGAGCGCAGCAGCTCGATCGCGGCGGTCGCGTCGATCGCCGCGACGGCGGCAGCAGCGGCAGGGGCAGACATCGCCGGCGGCGGCGCGCTTACGACCCGGTGAAGACCGGCTTGCGCTTCTCCATGAAGGCGCGCCGTCCTTCCTGATAGTCCCGGCTGGCGAAGCACTCCTTGACGAGGCGGTCGCAGAGATCGGCGTCGCGGTCGGCCGGGTCCTTCAGCGCCTCGCCGATGATCCGCTTGATCGCGGTCACGGTGAGCGGGGCGTTGCCGCCGATCGTCTCGGCGTAGTTCGCGACGTAGCCCTCGATCTCGGCGTCCGGAACCACCCGGTTCACCAGCCCCATCGCGACCGCCTCCGCCGAATCGAACTGGCGCGCCGTGAAGAAGATCTCCTTGGCGAACTGCGGGCCGATCACGTTGAGCAGGCGGCGGACCCGCGACAGGCCGTAGCCGAGGCCGAGCTTCGCCGCGGGCACGGCGAAGCGCGATTTCTCGTTGCAGATCCGGATGTCGCAGCACACGGCGAGGTTCAGGCCGCCGCCGATGCAGTAGCCGCGGATCATCGCGATGGTCGGCTTCGGATAGGAGAGCAGCCGCTCATAGACGCCCTCGGTCGCGGCATCGTACTCGGCGACCGCCTGCTCCGAGGCGCGCTCGCTCTCGAACTTCGAGATGTCGGCGCCGGACACGAAGGACTTGCCGCCCGCGCCGGTGATGACGACGGCGCGGATCGCCGGGTCGGCGGCGAAATCGTCGAGGATGGCGAGCGCCGCCCGCCACATCTCCATCGACACCGCGTTGTGCCGCTCGGGGTTGTTGAAAATCATCGTGCCGACCGGCCCCTCCCGATGGGAGAGCATCTTGTCCGTCGCGGTCATCGTCTTGCTCCTTGTCCTGCCGTCCGCTGACGCCGCGGCGTCTCACACGATCCCTTGACGGCGCAGCACCGCGATCTCGTCCGCGTCGTAGCCGTACTCGCCGAGGATCTCGTCGGTCTGCTCGCCGGCCTCGGGCGGCCGCCGGTCGATCACGCTCGGCGTGCGCGACAGGGTCATCGGCTGGCCGACCAGGCGCAGCGGGTCGTAATGCGGAGACTCGACGGTCTTCACGACCCCGA
>DASWRT010000420.1:0-19857 GCA_036403035.1 Allostellaceae bacterium
GATCGACCGATCCGCGCTCGTCGCCAGGATCGAGGACCTGCTCCTGTCGGAGCCGGATCAGGCGTCGCTTGCCGGCACCCTCGACGACGTGGAGCGCGCAGTGCAGCGGTCGGCGTGCCGCGTCCTCGACCGCGTCCGGCCGCATCCCGGCATCGACACGGCGGTGCTCCGCGCCGCCGCGCATCCCGATCCGATCGTCCGGCTGTGGGCGGCGGCGTGGGAGAAGCCGATGCGCGCCGCGCATCCGGAGCAGGCGGCGGCGCTGCGCAACCGGCTGGCGGGCGATCCGTTCGCGGGCGTGCGGCTGCGCGCGGTTCTCGCGACGATCGAGGCGGACGGCGACGGCGACAGCGCCGGTGCTATGGCCGGTACGGCGGCGATGCCACTCCTGCGCCGGTGCCTCTTCGACCGCTCGGCGATGATCCGGCACGTCGCCCGCTTCCATCTGAAGGCGGCCAGCGAAGACGCCGATTTCGTTGCGATCTACCGCGACGCGCTGGCGCTGGCGCTGCCCACCGGCTCCACCCTTGCGGGGCCGGACCTGCTGGGGGCGATCGGCGGGCTGGGAGAGACGGGGCGGCCGGAAGACCGCGTGCACCTTCTTCCGTTCCTCGACGGCGGGCCGAAGACGGCGCGGGCGGCGCTGCGGGCGATGGCGAAGCTCGACCCGGAGGGGAGCAGCGGCATCCTGCTCGACAGGCTGATCGACGAGCGGCGAGGCGTGCGAAACACGGCGCTCGCTCTCCTGCCGCGACGCCTGCCCGCCGGGGACGCCGCGACGATGGCGACGCTCTGGCGGCGTGCCGCAACACTCGTCGCCGCGACGACCGTCAGCAAGGCGACGCTTCGGTTGCCGCCATGGCCGGCGCTCGGCATCCTGCTCGACGCCGTCGCCGAGGCGCCCGCGCCGCAGTCCAACAATGTCGTGCTGGCGTCCGCTGCCTTGCAGAAATGGCGGCCGGAGCAACGGCGGAACTATGCGCCGACGTTGCCGACGCCGGAGCAGCGCGTCGCGCTCGGCCGCTCGCTGGAGGCGGCGCGCGACCGCCTGCCGCCGGAGCTGGCCATGCGGATCGCGGCGGCGCTGGCGATGTGACGGGGCGCAGTCGCGGAAAAGAAAACTCCCCTCACCCCGGCCCTCTCCCGTAAACGGGAGAGGGGGAAGTTAGGCGAATGCCGTGCTAGGGACAGCTAACGGCCGACGCCGTAGACGCCGCGGCGAGCTGAGAGCTGAACTGGTACACGTGGACCCAGTCGACCTGCATCACCACCGCGTTCGGCGTCGAGGCGTTCGGATCGTTCCCGCCCGCCCCGAAATCGCCGACGTCGCTGCCGAGGACGAGCATGTTCGTCGCCGAGTCCGTCGTGCTGAATTTCGGCGAGCTGAGCATCCGCTGGCCGTCATAGTACCAGTCGATCGTCGCCGAGTTCGGATCCCACAGCATGCCGTAGCGGTGGAAGCCCTGCGAGATGTCGGCGCCGGCGTGCACCACGAAGTCGGGATAGTTCGTCTTGTCCGGTGTTCCCACCGCGTTGAGATGCAGCGTCGTGTAGTACTCGGCCGGCCGCGCGCCTTGCGCTTCGATGACGTCGATCTCGGGGTCCGGCGCGTTGGGGTTGCCGGTCAGGCGATCATTGTTGATGAGATAGAAGGACGGCCACGTTCCCTGCCCGCTCGGCACCCTGATAGACGCTTCGAAATAGCCGAAGCGCTGGGTGAAGCCCTGGCCGTGCTCGTTGACGCTGGCGATCTGGCCGGCGAAGCCGTTGTGGTTCGTCGCCGGGTTCTGATCGGCGGTGAGGCTCAGAACGCCGTTGGCGACGCCGATCAGATCCGGCCGGGGATCCGCGAACCAGAGGTGATTCGTCCATTTCGTGCCGTCCGCGGCGTTGTCGTTGGACAGGCTGTACGTATCGAACTCGTCGTCGAAGGTCAGCGTCATGCCGGAAACGGGCGGCGGGAACGAAGCGGTCGCGGCGGCGCTCTCGTCCGCCGTCACGAATTGCGATGCGGCGGCGCAGGCGGTGGACGAACCCGCCGGGTCCGTCTGCGCGGACGCCGTCCCCATCGAAAGCAAAGCAATCACGGCAGCCGACATCATCGTGGTTTTCATCGCGACCTCCGGCTCGTCTGGCCCTCAAGGCTCGGAACTCTGGAATAGAGCTGCACGACCTTCGCGTTAATGTGCTTGGCCTTTACGAGGATCCCTCAAGTAGTCGAGATGACGCCCCATTCCAGCGCGCGATGTTGCCCTATTTTCAGGGGGCTAGCCAAGTCTTCTCGTGATGCGATTACTTGACACTTTCAAGAAACGCGACGAGATAGTCGCTGTCGAGGAGCGCGGCGTCGGCAATACCGCGCCGTGACGGAGAAAAAAGCCCGAGGCGCTCAACCGCCGGATGGTTTCAGAGGAATCAGGGTGCCCGGACCTCCGTTCGATCGCCTTCCTTCAGCCGGTCAGAGTTCTTCCGCGCACGGAATTCGTGCGACGTGTGGCAGAGTTCACATCCGAATCGAGGGAACGATTGACAATAGTAGGAAAGGTGTCGATCGGCCCATCTCCAGCGCTCGACAGTCCTGACTCCAACAGAGAGGACCACGCCGACCGGCCACTTAAATTTGTTTGTGTTTTCATCATAAAATGGGTTAAAATTAACAGTATAAACTTTGATTCTCACCACAACGGCTACCGATGTCCGCGGAGCGATGGCTTGCCAAGATTTGGCCGCTGCAGCTGAGCATTGATGATATGCTTCAGCGCTCCTTCGGTCTCGACGTATGGGAGCGAGGCGAGGACTTCCTGATTGCGGCCGCGCCTGAACGTGTCCTTTCCGAGCTGGAGCATTGCGGAGCGGCACGGGTCGAGCGGATTTCCACGGTTCGCGACTATGTCGCCGCCAAAGATCCGAAGCAAAAGAACTGAATCGGACCGCTCCGGACAAACAGAACAAACGCGGCCGGCAGTACATCTGAAGCCCTTGTTGGTGCCAGATCCCAAGCCGCGCGACGAGAGAGCCGGAACCCCGGCTCTCCGACAGGGAGGAACCATGAAACTGATCCTGAAGGTCACACCCGGAACGGCAGCGCAGCCGCTCGATCGCTTGCTCGGCATGACGCTGGGCCTCGACATCTGGGTGGCGCGCAGCGATCACCTCGTTCTCCGGACCGACGAGGCGCGCGCCGAACGACTGCGGCAGCTCGGATACGGCGTGGAGCAGCTGCACCTCACGAGGGACTATCTTGAACGGCATTTCACGGCGGCGGCGGTCGCGGACTACCACTCGCCCGAGAGCCTCAACGACGATATGTCGGCGCTCGCCGCCGCTCACCCCGACATCGCCGAGCTTCGCACCATCGGCGCCAGCGTGCAGAACCGCCCAATCCTCGCGCTCCGGCTGGGACTGCGGCGGAACAGCGAACACAAGGTGCTGTTCGTCGGATGCCATCACGCCCGGGAATGGATCTCGGTCGAGGTTCCGTTCCGCCTCGCAAGGCATCTTCTCGACCATGCGGAGGAGGCGGAGGTCGCGACGTGGCTCTCCGGCGGCGAGATCTGGATCGCGCCGATGGTCAACCCCGACGGCCACGCCTTCACCCGCGACCGCAGCGACCCGGAGAACCGCCTATGGCGGAAGAACCGGCGCGACAACGGCGACGGCACGACCGGCGTCGACCCCAACCGCAACTACGATTTCCAGTGGGGAACCCTCGACATCGACACGTCGAGCAAGACGCCCGGCGCTGAAACCTATATCGGCCCGAGGGCTTTCTCCGAGCCGGAGAGCAAGGCGGTGGCCGATCTCGTCGACGCCCAGAAATTCCGGGGCGTCGTCACCTATCACAGCTACTCGCAGCTGATCCTCCATCCCTGGGGATACACCAGGACTCCGATCGCCAACCATGCCGATCACGAGCGGCTGGCCGGGCTCGGCCGCCAAATGGCCAAGTCGGTCAAGAGCGTCCACGGACGCGTCTACGTGCCGGAACAAGCGTCGAAGCTTTATCCGACAGCCGGCGATACGACGGACTGGGCCTACGGTAAACACCAGATCCCGGCGATCACGATCGAGCTGCGGCCCGACTCGCATGACGAGGGCGGGTTCATCCTGCCGCCCGACCAGATCGCGCCGGCCTTCGAGGAGAATCTTCCGGCGGCGCTCGATTTCATCCGGGCGGTCTTCTGAGAAGCAACCGGCCGGCCGCTACTTCGCGCGCAGTACGCATCAAGGGGGAAGACATGGCCCGAATCACGATCAACGGGGTCAGCATCGATCCGCTCATTCATGAACCGCAACTTGCGGCTCTCTCGCTGTCGTCGGCCGACGCGTCGCAATCCGACTTCATCCTCGTGCAGGTAGACGGTCCGCTGGATGCGGCGAAGCGCAAGGCGCTGACCGATGCCGGATGCGAATTGCTCGAGTTCGTCCCTCAGAACACCTATGTCGCGAAATTTCCCGGAACCGACTTGACCGCCGTACGGAAGCTTCCGTTCGTGACGTGGGCGAACATCTATTTGAAAGGGTTCAAGGTCAATCCGGACTTGATGGGCGCCGATCCGAACACCCCTCCCATGACCCTGATGGAGCGCCAAGGCGCGCTGCGCCGGATTCGCGGCGAGCGCAAGACCGTCGACATCGTCCTGCAAAAGGGCGCCGACAGCCAGAAGGTCTACGACGAAGTCGCCCAAGCGGCGGGCGTCGATCCCAGCACCATGCCCAAGAAAGGGCGGAAGATCCGACTCAACGTCTCGGTTGCCCGGCTGAAACGGCTCGCGGATATCGATGAAGTGCGCCACATCGAGGAGGTTTCGCCGCATTCGCTCCTCAACGACGTCGCCTCGCGCATCCTCGGCGCCGATGCCGTGCACGCGGGCGTCGCCAATGTGGCGGGGCTCGACGGCGCCGGGCAGATCGTCGGGATCTGCGACACCGGGTTCGACAAGGGACGGACGAACAGCGTCCACCCGGCCTTTACGGGCCGCATCCAAAAACTCTATGCCTTGGGCCGCAACAAGGCCGATGACCCTAACGGCCACGGCACGCACGTGGCGGGCTCCATCGCCGGCAATCAAAATGTCACGGGGCATGGGCGGATTTCCGGGACGGCACCGGGCGCGACGCTTGTCGTGCAATCGGTGCTCGATGCGCGCGGCGGCCTCGGCGGCATACCGGATCACCTTACGGACTTGTTCAATCAGGTGTATACGGCCGACGGGGTGCGCGTTCACAGCAACTCCTGGGGCGCGAGCGATCCGAGCTTTTTCGGCCGCTACGACAGCGAAGCCTTCGAGGTCGACGAGTTCGTGCACGATCACCGCGACATGGTGGTCCTGTTCGCCGCCGGCAACGACGGCGCCGATGAGAACCGGAACGGCGTCATCGACCTCGGATCGGTGACGCCGCCCGGCACGGCGAAGAACTGCATCACCATCGGCGCGTCCGAGAGCGACCGTCCCACTTTCGCGCTGACTTACGGGCAGATCCGACCAAATTCTTTCCCCATAGCGCCGCTGTCGGCCGATCGATGCGCCGACAATCCGAGCGGCCTGGCGGCATTCAGCAGCCGCGGACCGACCAACGATCAGCGCATCAAGCCGGACGTCGTCGCTCCCGGCACGTCGATCCTTTCGACATTGTCCCGAAACGCCCAGCTCGACACGTTCTTTGGCGCGAACCCGCCTGCCGGCTACATGTACGACACGGGCACGAGCATGGCGACGCCGCTGGCCGCCGGGTGCGCGACGGTCGTCCGCCAGCACCTGATCCGGGACCGTAATCTGGCGTCACCGAGCGCGGCGCTGGTCAAGGCCATGCTCATCAACGGCGCGGCGACGCTCAGCGGGCAGTATGTTCCATCGGAGTGCGGGCCCGTGCCGAACTACAACGACGGCTTCGGGCGCATCGATCTGGCGAACGTCGTCCAGGCCAACCTCGATATTCACGATGAGAACACGGCCCTCGATACCGGCCAGTCCGAGACCTTCCACGTGCGGACCACTGCTCAGGCGACGAGCGTCAAGGTGACGCTGGTCTGGACCGATCCGCCGGGAGAGGGACTGCACAACGATCTGGATCTCACGGTGCGCGCGGGCAGCCAGGAGCGGCACGGCAATATGGCTCCCGGTTCATCGGATTTTGATCGGATCAACAATGTCGAGCAGGTGGTGTGGACCGGGCTGCCTGCGGGCACCGACATCGAGATCACGGTCCAGGCCTTCCGCTCCGCCCTTCAACCGCAGACCTACGCGCTCGTGGCGAAGGTTTTCTGAGACGAGGACCGTGCGGCGCGGCCCGGACGGCGGACGCTTCGCCGACGTAAGGGCGGCGGCGTCAGAGAGCCGCGATGTCGGGGTCGCGGCGGTTGCGCCAGGCGAGGCGGAGGGTCTGTCCCTGGGCGACGGACTGCACGGCGTGCGGCCAGAGCGCCACGAGGCACGTGCCGCCGGGGTCGCGGACGGAGGGATAGACGATGCCGTTGTGCCCGTCCGCCCGCGTCGCCTCGGCGAGCGCGTTGCCGAAGGGGTAGCCGATCGCCGGATCGGGATGCAGGCACTCGGGCGCCGGCTCGACGCCGCGCAGATCGACGAACGCGCCGGCGAAGCTCGCGAACATCTCCGCGTAGTCGACCGTCGCGTTGAAGTCGCGGACGCGCTCCAGCTCGCGGGTCAGGTGGAACGCGACCTCGGCGATGCAGGTCTCGGTCGACAGCGCCGCGTACCACGCGCCGCGGCCGGGACCGTTGAAGCGGTTCAGCTCGCGCGGGCGCCAGTACGAGAAGGCCGCGTTGATGAACGACGCATGCGGCAGCGCCGAGACGAACTCGCCGGCGCCGATCGTCTCGGCGCCGTGGCGCTGCGCGGTCAGGCGGCCGCTCGTCGCGCCCTCGATCTCGGCGAGATCGCCGAGCCTGTCCCAGCCGGCGAGGCCGAGCAGGACCGGGTCGCGCAGGCGCGCCGTCGACACCAGCCGCACGGTCCGCTCCAGCGCGAGACGCGCGACCGGGTACGAGGTCCGGGGCGCGGGTGCGAGCGCCGCCGCGGCGGCGGAAGCGGCCCAGCCCGAGCCCGCCGCGTCGGCGTCGCCGGTCACAGGCCGCCGCGCAGCGCGTCGGCGTAGCGGCGGACCTCGATCATGAACGGGATGCCGCCGCGCGCCATCGCCTCGACCGGGGCGAGGTTCGCGAACAGCGGACCGGCGTTGCGCAGCCGCGGCCAGCGGTCGGCCATGTCGTCGGCGAACAGCAGATGCAGGGCCTTGTAGGTGCCGATCAGGGCGGAGACGCGCGTCAACTGATCCTGCGACAGCGTCTGCCGCCAGGACCCGGCGCGGATGCGGTCCCAGGTGCTGGGCGAGAGGCCGAGCAGGGTCGCGGCCTCGTCGCCGGTCAATTTCCACGCCGACGCCAAATTGCGAACCGCCTCCAGGGCCGCGGGCGTCAGGCGCTGCCGGTCCGCCTCGTCGGCGAAGGTCTGCGGCGCCGCGGGCGCGGGACGATGGACGAAAGAAAGGGCGGCGCTCTCGGAAAGTCCGGTCATGGGTTCCTCCTGAGCGACAATGTCGCATCTTTTGATGCTGTTGACAACGTCATTGGATGCCGACCGGACCCTTTCCACGGCTCGGCAGACGGACGGTCGCGCGGATGCCGGACAGATCGCCGCGCGATTCGAGGCGCCCCGTTGCGGCGAGGGCGCGGATGCGGGCGAGAACGACCAAGTCGCCGCTCTGGTGGAGCGACGCGTCGTCAAAGGCCGCAAGCGCCTGACGGGCTACTCTCGCTATCGGTTGCCACTCCTGCGTTGCGAAGCTCAGCAGCAGCGAATCGAAAGCGGTGATCGGCGCCGAGACGAGTTCGTCACCTTCGACAATGCGGAGCGGCGCATTCTCGGCGCGCAAGCGCCGCCACATTTCGCGGTAACCGTCCAGCCGGTCCGGCGACAATGGTTCGGCACGGTCGAAGAGCCGTGCTTCGAGTATCCGGAACGCGGGAAGCAGCGGCAGGCTCATCGCCAGCCGCATCGGTGGCGACAAGGCGCGCCCGTCCTGATCGACGCCGGCTTTTCCGGCAGGAATGCGGAAATCGGTAAGGTCGACGAGGTCGCACGGCAGCAGCGCCTCCTCGAGCCGCCACAGGACTTCGAGGAAGCCGGCATATTCGCTCGCGACCCGTCGCGAGACCCAGGCAACCCGCCGCGTCGACCGGGGCGGCCCCAGCGCCGCCGTCCAGAATGCCTGCGTTTCGGCTGCGAGCTCTTGCGTCGCCTCATACTCCAACTGCTCTTCAACCCAGGCGTTGCGCAGCTCCGGGTCCGGCGGATCGATCGGCCCGTAAGCGAGGTCGTCGGGGAAGGAGATGACGGTTTCCTCGCGCCCGACCTCGGCCAGAGCCTTGCGAAGGCCGAGCGCGGCTGAGAGATGAAAGACGATATGGAGCGTGGCGGTGGCGGTCACGGGCGATACTGCCGTTGCGGGATTCCAGTCTCATTATTGCACGCCAAAGTTGCGACGCGCGAGCGATACGCGAGCGATAGATGATGAACGTACCGAATAACAATGCGATGCGGCCGGAGCCGCGCCGCTCTGCAACCGCCACGCCGCCAGCCCGTTCACCGGGGGAACGACAGACTGGGAGGGGCAGCCGCATGCGACCGATACCGACGGGGACGAAGGGGACGGCGATGCTGCTTGTCCAGCCGGAGCATCTCGCGAGCCGGTTCAAGGACGTGACGCTGCCGCCGGTGCTGGCGACGCCGGTCATGGTGCTGGTGATGGAGAACGCGGCGCTCAACGCGATCCGCGCGTTCCTCGATCCCGGCGAGACGGCGGTCGGCACCGGGGTCTGCGTCAAGCATCTCGCCGCGACGCCGGTCGGGCAGCAGGTGCGCGCCGAGGCGGAGGTCGTCCGGGTCGACGGGCGGCACATCGAGTTCACCGTCACCGCGCACGACGAGACCGAGGAGATCGGCCGCGGCACGCACGAGCGGATGGCGGTCGACGTCGAGCGGATGATGCGGCGGCTGGCGGCGAAAGCCGGCGGTACCTGACGGCGGCGGCTTGCGCCGCCGGGCGCGCACCGCTATGCGCGGCGCGACATGGACGACGACGCCGCTCCCTCCCCTCCTCTCGTCGCGATCGTCGGCGCCGGCCCGGCGGGGCTGATGGCGGCGGAGACGCTGGCGGCGGCGGGCGGGGAGTTCCGTGTCCACCTGTTCGACGCGATGCCGTCGGTCGGGCGGAAGTTCCTGATGGCGGGAAAGAGCGGGCTCAACCTGACGCATGCGGAGCCGTCCGACGGGTTCCTCGGCCGGTTCGGGGCGGCGCGGGAGCGGCTGGCGCCAGTGCTGGCGGCGTTCGGACCGGGCGCCGTGCGGGACTGGGCGGCCGATCTCGGGATCGAGACGTTCGTCGGCAGCTCCGGCCGGGTGTTCCCGACCGACTTCAAGGCGGCGCCGCTGCTGAGGGCGTGGCTCCGCCGGCTGCGCGCGGCCGGGGTGCAGATCCATGTTAGGCACCGCTGGGCCGGGTGGAGCGACAGCGGCGGCGCGCTCGCCTTCGAGACGCCGCAGGGGCGGGTCGAGGTCGCGGCGGACGCGGCGGTGCTGGCGCTCGGCGGGGCGAGCTGGCCGCGACTCGGCTCGGACGCGGCGTGGGTGCCGCTGCTGCGGCAACGCGGCGTCGCGGTGATGCGGCTGCGCCCGGCCAATTGCGGCTTCGACGTCGCCGGGGGATGGAGCGCGCCGTTCCGCGAGCGGTTCGCCGGGGCGCCGGTCAAGGCGGTCGCGCTGACCGGCCCGGACGGGCAGCGTACGCGCGGCGAGTTCGTGATCACCGAAACGGGGATCGAGGGCAGCGCCGTCTATGCCCATTCGGCAACGCTGCGCAACGCGATCGAGGCAACAGGCGGGGCCGGGGCGGTGCTGACGCTCGACCTTGCGCCGGACCGCGACGCGGCGCGGCTGGCGCGCGACCTCGGCGGGCCGCGCGGCGGGCGGTCGCTGGCGAACCATCTGCGCCGGGCGGCGGGGATCGAGGGCGCGAAGGCCGGGCTGCTGCGCGAATGCGTGCCGGCGGAGACGCTGAACGACGCCGGGCGGCTGACGGCGGCGATCAAGGCGCTGCCGCTGCGGCTCGCCGCGCCGCGGCCGGTCGAGGAGGCGATCAGCAGCGCCGGGGGCGTGGCGCTCGATGCGCTCGACGGGAACTGGATGCTGCGGGACCTGCCCGGCACGTTCTGCGCCGGAGAGATGCTGGACTGGGAGGTGCCGACCGGCGGCTATCTCCTCACCGGCTGCATGGCGTTGGGGCGGGCGGCGGGCCTGGGGGCCGCCGCATGGCTGCGGCAGCGCGAGCCGCCGCGTTCTTCGTAGCGCCGCCGCCGGTCAGGGCCGCGCGGGAACCGCCGCCGCGGCTCGGCCGCTGCCGCGCCGCACCGCTCCGGTGAGGTAGAGCAGAGGCTTCGTCGCAGCCGTCGTGACGAGCGCCATCAGCACGAGAGCCGTGAAGCCGGTCGGCGTCAGCACCCCGGCGTCGAGCAGCACGGTCAGGACGACGACCTCCATCAGCCCCTTGCTCTGCATCATCGCGCCCAGCGTCAGGGCATGCGGCCAGCTCTCGCCGATCCACCGCGCCGGGAGCGCCGTGCCGATCATCTTGCCGAGCATCGTCGCCGCCGTCGCGATCGCGAAGATGCCGGCGAGCGCGGCGAACGAGCCGGCGGAAAAGCTCGTCTTCAACCCGGTCAGCACGAAGAAGAACGGCAGCAGCACCACCACGGTGACCGTCTCCAGCCGCTCGGCGATCGCACGGCGCGCCGCCGCCGGCATGACGGCGCCGGCCGCGAACCCGCCGATCACGTAATGCAGGCCGATCAGCTCGGCCGCGAAAGAAGACGCCGCGACGGTGCCGACGACCAGGACGGTCCCGGCCTCGCCGAGCGGCCGCCCGTCCGGCGGCGGCGACAGGAGCCGCGCGAGAAGCGGCCGGACGACCAGCACCGCCACGGCGAGATAGAGCGTGCTGAGCACCGGCATCGCCAGGGTCGCCAGCGGCCCGCCGCCGACGCCGCTGTGATCGCTCCGCCCGAGAGCCGCGATCAGCAGCGCCAGGAACAGCCAGAGCAGCCCGTCATTGACCGCCGCGCAGACCAGGGCCTGACTGCCCGCGCGGCTGTCGAGCAGGCCGCTTTCGCGGAGGATCGCGGCGAGCACCGGCAGCGCCGTGATCCCCAGGGAGATGCCGATCGCGAGCGAGAACTGCCAGACCGAGGCGCCGGCGCCGATTTCGGCCGGCCACGCGGCAGCGATCACGCCGCCGGCGAGCGTGCCGAGCGTCGCCGGGACGACGATGCTGCCGACGCCGACGAGCGCGAGGCCCGGACCGGAGCGGCGCAGCTCCAGGAAATCGAGATGCAGTCCGCTCAGGAACGAGAACAGCACGACCGCCAACGAGGCGAGCCCGGACAGCGCTGCAACCGACTGCGGCGGGAAAACGGCTCGCCAGATGTCGGGGGCGAGCGCTCCCAAACCGGACGGCCCCAACATCATGCCGCATAGGATCTGCACCACGACAAGCGGCACGACGGAGCGCAGGCCGAGATGCCGCCAGAGCAAATAAGGGGCTCCGACGATGATCAGCGCCTGTCCGAAGAAGAGCGTGGCGGCCTGGGGCATGCGGGAGGACTGCCGGAAAGGTGCGCGGGGCGATGCGGCGGCGCCGCACCGCGGGCAACCGAGCGCCGCCCGGATTACACGGGGCCGCCGGACATGTCCATCAAGGTTTCCGCATTCGAAGGCCCGCGCCGGCCCCGCACGGCCGGCGCCTGCCCGCAGACCGGCGAGTCACGCTCGCCGGCGGTCCGTATCAGTTCCGGATCAGTTCTGGCCTTCCTTCTCGATCTTCTTCTTCGAATGGTGCTTCTCGGCGGCGCCCGCCGCCCCGCCGACCGCGGCGCCCTTCTTGGCGCTGCCGCCGGACATCTTGCTGACCGCGGCGCCGCCGGCCGCGCCCTTCATGGCGCCGCCCTTCGGCTTCGGCTGCTGCTCGGACTGGGCGTTGTTGTCGTCGGCGGCGCGGGACACCGCCGGTGCGAGCGTCGCGACGGCGAAGCCCAGGCACACGGGAATGACGAATTTGCGGATGTTCATGATCACCTCCAAACACAGGGTAACAGGAGCAGGTAACCCCGAGTTCCGCCGACGGCGCCGAACCTGTCCCCGCCGGGCGCGTTTGCATGATAACGGGCGTCGGCGACGGGTACGCCCGAAGTACAGAAGACCGGAGGAGACGCGTAAATGGCGGAAACGATCGCTTCGCCGACCCTGGTATCGTCCCCCACGACGGCCTCGCCGCGCATCAGGCGGGTGCAGCGGACGGCGCTGGCGCTGCTGGTGCTGAGCGGCGTCGTCAACTACATCGACCGTGCGACGCTGGCGATCGGCAACCCGCTGATCCGCGAGGAGCTGGGCCTGTCGGTCGCCGACATGGGGCTGCTGCTCTCGGCGTTCCTCTGGGCATACGCCTTCTCGCAGCTCCCCGCCGGAGCGCTGGTCGACCGGCTCGGGCCGCGCCGCATGCTGACGATAAGCCTCGGCCTGTGGTCGCTGGCGCAGCTCCTCGGCGGGCTGGTGCGGAGCTTCGGGGAGTTCTTCGCGGCACGCGTGCTGCTCGGCATCGGCGAGGCGCCGCAGTTCCCGACCAGCGCGCGCGTCGTGCGCGACTGGTTCCACGAGCGGGAGCGCGGGCTCGCGACCGGCATCTGGAACTGCTCCTCGACGCTCGGCACCGCGGTGTCGGCGCCGCTCCTCACCTTCCTGATGCTGAGCTTCGGCTGGCGCTGGATGTTCGCGGTCATGGGGGTTGCCGGCCTCCTCGTCGCCGCAGCCTTCTACATCCTGCACCGCGACCCCGGCGAGGCGGGACTGCGGCCGGAGGAGCGGCGCCACCTCGCGGACGCGGAGGGCGATGCGGAGCAGCGGCCGGTGACGTGGGCGGACTGGAAGCGCCTGTTCCGCTTTCGCACGACGTGGGGAATGATCTTCGGCTTCTTCGGGACGATCTACGTGCTGTGGATCTACGGCGCGTGGCTGCCGGGCTACCTGGAGATGGAGCGGCATATCAGCATCGCGCGGACCGGCTGGCTGGCGGCGATCCCGTTCCTGTTCGGCGTCGTCGGCAGCATCCTCGGCGGCCGGGTGTGCGACATGCTGGTGCAGCGCGGCATGTCGCCGATCAACAGCCGCAAGGTGCCGATGGCCGCCTCGCTCCTCCTGACCGCGCTGTTCACCGTGCTGACTGCGGAGACGCCGAGCAACACGCTGGCGATCGTTTTCATCTCGATCTCGATGTTCCTGCTCTACGTCTCCTCCAGCGCGGCCTGGGCGATGGCGCCGATCGCCGCGCCGGCGAACTGCACCGCCTCGATCGGCTCGATGCAGAATTTCGGCGGCTATTTCGGCGGCGCGCTGGCGCCGATGGTGACCGGCTTCATCGTGCAGTCGAGCGGCTCGTTCGCGCCGGCGCTGCTGGTCGGCGCGGCGGTCGCGCTCGCCGCGGCCGTCATCTACATCGTGCTGGTCCGCGACCCGATCCCGCCGCCGGAGGCCGAGATCTGATGCCGTCGGCCCCGGTCGGCCGGCCGGCGAGTCGAGCGCGGGATGTCCGTCATGACGCTGCGCCGCCGTCGCCAGGGCCGCGCACGGCGAACACGTCGGGATAGGCGAAGAGGCCGACGCTGCCGCCGGTGTGCAGGAAGACGATGGTTTCGCCGCTTCGGAAGCGCCCGCGCTTCACGCCGTCGATCAGGCCCGCCATCGCCTTGCCGGAATAGACCGGATCGAGGAGCAGCCCTTCGGTCTCGGCGACGAGCCGGACTGCCTCTTCCATCGCCGGGTGCGGCTGGCCGTAGCCCGGACCGACGAACCCGTCATCGACGTCGATCGCCGCTTCCGCAGCAGCCGCAATGCCGGGGTCCAGTCCGAGCAGCTGCGCCGCCGGCACGACGACGTCGCGGACCTTCCGCACCTGCGCGTCGCGGGGCGCGCTGACGCCGAAACCGGCGACGCGGCAAGCGCCGCCGCCACGGCGGCCGGCAGCAGCGATCCCGACGAGCAGGCCGGCATGCGTGCCGCCGCTGCCCGACGCGACGGCGATGCCGTCGACCGTCAGCCTGAGCGCCTCAACTTGCTCCAGCAGTTCGGCCGCCGCCTCGACGTAGCCGAGCGCGCCCACCGCGTTCGAACCGCCGACCGGCACGACATAGGGCCGCCGGCCGGAGGCGGTGCATTCCGCGGCGACCTCGGCCATGACGGTCACGGGGTCGGCAGTACCGGGATAGTGCCGGATCTCGGCGCCGAAGAGAGCGTCGAGCAGCAGGTTCCCGCTGGTTCGATAGGCCGGCGCCCGGCCGGCGACGCTGTCGGTCAGGGCGAGGATGCAGCGAAGGCCGAGCTTCGCCGCGGCGGCCGCGGTCTGCCGTGCATGATTGGATTGCGGCGCGCCTGATGTGACGATCGTGTCGGCTTCCCGCGCGACGGCGTCGGCGAGGAGATATTCGAGCTTGCGCGCCTTGTTGCCGCCGGTCGCCAGCCCGGTGCAATCGTCCCGCTTGACCCAGATGTCCGGTCCGTCGAGACGGCGCGAGAGGCGCGGCAGCGGCTCCAGCGGCGTCGGCCCGTGCGTGAGGGCGACTTTCGGGAAGCGGGCGAGACGGGCACGCAGATCCACGATCCTGCTCCGAAAAGGCTAAGCGGCGCGGGACGGTCCGCCGCAACCGCATGCTACACCGGCGGTGCGCAAGCGCGCCAACCAGCAGGCACGGCCCGCCACCCCAACGCCGAGTTTGGTGTGTTTGCCGCATTCTACCGGAGTTTTCTCCGTCGCAGCCGAACACCACTCGGCGGGCGTGGACGTTTGCCTCCCGGACGCCGAGACGATCGCCCAATTTGCCGCGGAAGCCCGGCCCCGCTTTCTCTCCCGATCAAGGCATTCCTCCCCAGGAGCTTCAACGTGCAGGAACTCACGCCGGAAGGCCGCCGCATGGTCGAGGACTTGGCCCGGCGTCACGATGTGAGCAAGGACGCCGTCCTGACCTTGCTTCGCGCGCTCATGGCCGGCAACCGCGTCATGGCCCAGTTCAGCCATCCGGAACTCGGCGGCATGGGGCAGTGGTCGAAGGGCGGCATGATCATGGTCGGCGACATGTTCGACCACGCCCTTAAGCACCGTGTCGACATCCTGTGCTCCGAGATCGCCGACGTCTTGCGCGACCAGAATTCGCTTATCTCGACCGAAGCCGAGCCGTCGCAATCGCAAGGCCGGCAGGGTCAATCGGGAGGCACGCCTTCCAACGTCGGCTTATCCATCCGCTCCTCCGCCCCGTTATCCCGCGATAGCTGGTGGCCCGCCGAGCTTGGCGCACCGTCCTCGGTCGGCGCGCAGAACAGCCTCCGATATGCTTTCTTCCCCGCCGCTCGCCGCGTGGTCATCGAGCAGAGCGGGAAGGCGACGGTCTACGACACCGGCGACCACCGGATTACCGGCGTCTCCCAGCAGCAGGCCGGCGATCAGTCTCTCACCTTCACCAGCCAGCATGGTCCGGTTCGGATTGCCGATCTCCCGGTCGTCGCGGATGCGGTGGACATTTCAGGAAGCGCATCAAAACGGGGAGCGCGCGAGTCAGTCCAACCTCCGGCACGGTCGACCGAAGCCATGGACTCGGCCACGTCCTCCACCGATGACCCGTTCGCGAAGATCGAGCGCCTCGCCGAGCTGCGCCAGAAGGGCATCCTCACCGAGGAGGAGTTCGCGGCGAAAAAGGCGGAACTGCTGAGCCGACTATAGGCTGTCCCCGCCATTGCCGAACCCGAGCCGCACGCTGGAATTCAGCAGGAAGCAGGTCCGATTAGATCGGTTTTCGGTTGAGCTTGGAACGACTCGCCCGGCATCGCGCCAAATCCCCCCACCCAACCCTCCCCCGCAAGGGGGGAGGGCTATGAAACCGTTGAGCTTTTCTCCCTCCCCCTTGCGGGGGAGGGTCGGGGTGGGGGAACCCGCTTAGAGCGTTTCCAAACCCAATCGCACTCAGCACTAGCCTTCAAGCTGCCGACCGGCTCCAACTTAACGCCTCAAGCCCTCAGCTCCGCCCAGGCTGCATCCAAGCCCCGGTCGAAGCGGCGGCACATCTCGGTTATGTCCTCGGTGGTGACGATCAGGGGCGGGGTGAAGGCGATGCGGTCGCCGATGGCGCGCACGATCAGCCCGGCATGCTCGCATGCCTGTTGGACGCGCAGCCCGACCTTCGACGCCGGATCGAACGCCTCGCGCGTCGCCTTGTCCGCCACCACCTCCACGCCGGCGATCAGCCCGACTCCGCGCACGTCTCCGACCAGCGGGTGGTCCCGGAATGCGCCCAACCCGTCCAGGAACGCGGGCGAGACGTCGCGAACATGGCCCAGCAGATCCCGTTCGGCATAGATCCGCAGCGTCTCCAGCGCGACGGCGCAGGCCACCGGATGCCCGCCATAGGTGAAACCGTGGCCGAAGCCGCCGAACCGCCGGCTGCCTTCGAGCAGCGCGCCGTGGATTTCCTCCCCGATCATCAAGGCGCTGATCGGCTGAAAGCCGGCCGAGAGCTGCTTGGCGCAGCTCACCATATCCGGCGACAGGTCGTAGGTGTCGCAGCCCCACATCCTCCCGGTGCGGCCGAAGCCGCAGATCACCTCGTCGGCGACGAACAGGATGCCGTAGCGGCGCAGCACGTCCTGAATGCGCTTCCAGTAGCCGCGCGGCGGGGTGATCGCACCGCCTCCGCCCTGTGCCGGCTCGCCGAAGAAGGCCGCGATGGTTTCCGGCCCCTCCCGCTGGATCAGTGCCTCCAGGTTCGCCGCCATCCGATCGCTGAAATCCTCCTCGGTCTCGCCGTCGCGATGGAAGCGGTAGTAGTTCGGGTTGTCCGCGTGGACGGCGAAGTCCGGCAGCGGCAGGCCGAACCCGGCGTACATCTGCGGCTGGCCGGACAGGCTGACCGTCGCGACCGTGTTGCCGTGATAGCCTCGCACCCGCCCGATCAGCTTTCGCCGCTGCGGCTGCCCGCGCACCGCCCAATATTGCCACGCGAGCTTGACGGCGGCGTCGTTCGCCTCCGACCCGCTGCACTGGAACAGCACGCGCGCCATGCCGGCCGGCGCCACCTTCAACAGCGCTTCGGCCAGCTCGACCGCCGGTTCGTGCCCCTTCTGAAAGAAGGTGTGATAGTACGGCAGCTTGAGCATCTGTCGATACGCCGCCTCGGCCAGACGCGGCTCGCTGAAGCCCAACGAGGCGCACCATAGGCCGGCCATGGCCTCGATGTATTCCCTGCCGTCCGTGTCCCAGACACGGCATCCCTGCCCGCGGGCGATCAGCAGCGCTCCCTCGCGCGCATGGGCGTCCAAGTCGGTCTGCTGGTGCACGAGGGTCATGACGTCGCGGGCTTGCAGGCTGTTCGGAATCACAATCAGCTCCTCGTTCATTCAGTGTCGTCCATGCCCCAGACCAGGGACAGGACCTGCTCGCGCAACGCCACGAAATCCGGGCCCGCCTTGACCGCCCGGATACCCTCCTCTCCATGGCCGCGAGCGAAGGGCGCGGGCAGGCGGGCGACGATGCGGCCGGGGCGCGGCGACATCACCACCACTTCCGTGCCGAGATACACCGCCTCCTCGACGCTGTGCGTGATGAAGACGACCGTCATTCCCGTCTGCCGCCAGACCCGATGCAACTCCTCCTGCATCCTTTCACGCGTCAGCGCGTCGAGCGCGCCGAACGGTTCGTCCATCAGCAGCACGCGCGGCTCGTTGCACAAGGCGCGGGCGATCGCCAAGCGCTGCTGCATCCCGCCGGACAACTCGTAAGGATAGCGGTCCCGGAATTCCCAAAGCCCAACCGTCCGCAGCCAGCGCTCCACGCGGGCCGTTGCCTCCCGCTTTGCAACGCCGAGCAGTCTGGGGCCGAAGCCGGCGTTTGCTGCGACCGTGAGCCAGGGGAACAGGGCGGGCTGCTGGAACACCACGCCCCGATCCGGGCCGGGGCCGTCGACCTTACGCCCGTCGAGGTACACCGCTCCCTCGGTCGGCGGCAGAAAGCCGGCCAAGGTCTGCATCAATGTCGTCTTGCCGCAACCGCTGGGGCCGACGATGCAGACGAAGTCGCCTTGGCCGAAGGACAGCTCCGCCTGCTCCACTGCCCGCACTGCGGACGCGCCGGCGCCGTAGCACACGGACACGCCCGCGAAACGGACGAAGCCGCCGCCGACGCCGACGGACGTTTCCGCCGCCACGCCTTTCAGCTCGTCGCCCGCTGGAGGTATTCGGTGTTGATCGCCCGCTGGAACGCCTCCAGGTTCGGAGCGCTTCGGATGCTGCGCTGCTCGACCAGGAAGTCCGCCGTTCCCTTCAGCACCTCGGCGAAACGCCCCGGCTTGCCCGGTCCGCCCAGCCACTTCGGGTCGAGTTGCTGGGCCAGCGGAACGAAGTCGTATTCCTCCATGTCCCGGCGCGCGACCTCGGCCGACACGCCGGCCTGCTTGGCGACCGTTGCCGAGGCCGCGGTCGGATCGGAGCGCCAGAGGTCCAGGGCACGGCCGTAGGCGCGCAGGAAGCCGACGACGCTGTCGGGATAGGACTGCGCGAACGCCGTGCGGACCACGATCAGGTCGGCGATGACGTAGCCGGCCTTATCCAAGTCCTGAGACGTCTTCAGCAACTCGCCGCCGGCCTCCAGCACCTTGCTCTTTGCCGGCGACCACACGTAGGCCCCGTCGATCTCGCCGCGCGTCCAGGCGGCCTGGATCGCGGCCGGACGCATGTCCAGCACCGTGACGTCGCGCTGGGTCAACCCATTGGTCTTCAGCAGCCCCAGCGTTCGGAAGTGGCTGGTGGAGCCGAACGGCGTTGCGAGCTTCTTGCCGCGCAGGTCGGCCGGCGACTTGATCCCGGCGGCACTGCGCACAACCAGATCCTCCGCCGGGCCGATATTGTCGACCATCGCTATGAGCTGAAACGGCAAGCCCTGGCTGATGCCGGAAGCAGTCGCGACCGAGCCGGTCGCTAGTCCGATGTCGCACGATCCGGCGACGATGGCGGTGTTGATTTCCGCGCCGCTGCCCATCTCGGTCCAGCCGATCGGGCCGCCCAGACCTGCCTCGAACCAGCCCTCGCCCTTGGCGATCATGGTCGGCTTCGTCTCGGTGAAAAATCCGACATTGACCTTCGCCGGACTGGCGGCCCGGACGCTGCGGGCGCGCGACAGCGTCAGGGCTGCGGCGCCGCCGCCCGCCAGAACGGCCCGGCGCGTGAGCTTCGATGTGTCCATCTCAATCCTCCCCCCTCGTTCCGGACCCGGCACCTATCGCCCGGCCCAATGCACCACCCGCCGCTCGATCAGACGGAGCAGGCGATCCAGGCCGAGACCGGCCAGCCCGATGATCAGGATGCCCGCCAGCACGTAGTCGGACCGGAGGAACCGGCCGGCATCCAGGATCATCCAGCCGATACCGTTCGACCCGGCGATGATCTCCGACGCAATCAGCGTGCCGTACACGACCCCCAGCGCCAGCCGTGCGCCCGTCAGGATCTCGGGCAGCGCGCTCGGCGCCACCACGAGGCGGAACACCTGCCAGCGCGTCGCGCCCAGGCTTCGCGCCGCGCGCACCCGCTCCGCCGGCACGTTGCGCACGCCGTCCCGCGCGGCGACCGCCGCGACCGGCAAGGCGGCGAGGAACAGCATCGTGATCTTGCTCTCCTCCCCGATGCCCAGCCAGACGATCAGGAGGATAAGGTACGCAAGCTGCGGGAGCGGGCGCAGGAACTCGATGAACGGCGCGGC
>DASWRT010000421.1:0-5226 GCA_036403035.1 Allostellaceae bacterium
CAACTTCTTCGAGCGCTATGTCCAGTACAACTTCACCGCCGACCTGGAGAACCAGCTCGACGACATCTCGGGCGGGCGGATCGACTGGAAGACGGTGCTGCGCGAGTTCTGGGAGCAGTTCTCGGCGGCGGTCGGCGGCACCAAGGACCTCACCGTCACGCAGGTGCTCCAGGCGCTCGACGAGGATCTCGGGCGGCATTTCTTCCCGGAGGACGGGTCGGGACGCGACCCGCGGCTGTGTCCGACCTGCAACGCCGGCCGGCTGAGCCTGAAGCTCGGCAAGTTCGGCGCCTTCATCGGCTGCTCGAATTATCCGAACTGCCGCTACACGCGGCCGCTCGCCATCGAGAACGCGCAGGGCGCGGAAGGCGAAGCCGCCGATCCCACCGACGCCGGACCGCTGCCGCTCGGCACCGATCCCGACACCGGACTTCCGGTGTCGCTGCGCAAGGGGCCGTACGGCCACTACATCCAGCTCGGCGAAGGCGAGAACGGCGAGAAGCCGAAGCGCGTGTCGCTGCCGCGCGGCATGAAGCCGGCCGACGTGACGCTCGATACGGCGCTGCGCCTCCTCAGCCTGCCGCGCGACATCGGGAAGCACCCCGAGACCGGCGAGGCGATCACGGCCGGGATCGGCCGGTTCGGGCCGTACCTGAAGCACGGCAAGACCTTCAAGTCGCTGGGCGCGGACGACGACGTGCTGACGATCGGCCTCAACCGCGCCGTGAGCCTGCTCGCCGAGCCGGCCCGCGGCCCCGGCCGCACGCAGCCGACGCCGCTGCGCGCGGTCGGGAACCACCCGGCCGACGGCGAACCGATCCAGCTCTTCAAGGGACAATACGGTCCCTACGTCACCCATGGCGGCGTGATCGCCTCGCTGCCGCGTGGGGCCGATCCGGAGACATTCGCGCTCGACGCGGCGGTCGAGCTGCTGGCCACGAAGGGCAAGAGCAAGGGCAAGAAGGCTGCGGCCGGGCGCAAGCCGGCGGCTGCGGCGGCCAAGAAACCGGCTGCGGCGAAGAAGGCCGGCGGAGCCGCCAAGAAAAGCCCTGCCGCCAAGGCGACCGCGGTGAAGAAAAAATCCCCGAACGCGGCCAAGCCGGCCGCGGCCGATTAGCCCGGCGGGCCGGCGGCGGTGACGAAGCGGAGCGAGTGGCCGGGCGGGGGCGGACTGCCCAGCCGCGAGGACATCCTCGATTTCATCGCCAAGAGCCCGGTCCCGGTCGGGAAGCGCGAGATCGCGCGCGCCTTCAAGGTGGCGCCGGCGCACCGCGTCGCGCTCAAGGGACTGCTGAAGGAGATCGAGCGGTCGGGCGCGGTCGAGCGCGGAGCGAAGCGGCGGCTGGCGCCGATCGACTCGCTGCCCGAGATCGGCACGATCGAGATCACCGGCGTGGACGAGGACGGCGAACTGCTCGGCCGTCCGCTCGCATGGTCCGGCGTCGGGCCGGCGCCGACGATCCTGGTCGATCCCGAAACGTGCGACGTCGGCGACCGCGTCGTCGCGCAGCTCGCGCGGCTGGACGCGCAGATCTACCGGGCGCGCGTCCTCAAGAAGCTCGCCGGGACGGCCGACCGCATCGTCGGCGTGTTCCGCGCCGGACGCGACGGCGGGCGGATCGAGCCGACCCAGCGCCGCGACAAGACCGAATACCGCGTCACCGTCGCCGACGCCGAAGGGGCGCAGGACGGCGAGCTGGTGGTCGCCGAGGCGCTGCCGGCGCGGCGCATGGGCCTGCCGCAGGCGCGCATCGTCGAACGGCTGGGCGACGTCGACGCGCCCAGGGCGATCAGCCTGATCGCGATCCACACGCACGGCATCCCGACCGGGTTCCCGCCGGCCGCGCTGGAGCAGGCCGCCGCGGCGCAGCCGGTCGCGCTCGGGGAGCGCACCGACCTGCGCGACGTGCCGCTGGTCACGATCGACGGCGCCGACGCGCGCGACTTCGACGACGCGGTGTGGGCTGAGCCGGACGGCGACCCGGAGAATGCGGGTGGCTGGCACGTGCTGGTCGCGATCGCCGACGTGTCCTGGTACGTGCGGCCGGGCGACGCGCTCGACCGCGCCGCCGAGGAGCGCGGCAACTCGGTCTATTTCCCCGACCGCGTCGTGCCGATGCTGCCGGAGGAGCTGTCGAACGACCTCTGCTCCCTGCGCCCGCAGGTCGACCGTGCCTGCGTCGCCGCCGAGATGTGGTTCGACAAGGACGGACGGAAGATCCGCCACCGCTTCCTGCGCGGCCTGATGCGTTCGGCGGCGCGGCTCACCTACGAGCAGGCGCAGGCGGCGATGGACGGGCGAACCGACGACGTGACCGGCCCGCTGGTCGAGCCGGTGCTGAAGCCGCTTTACGGCGCCTATGCGGCGCTTGCGGCGGCGCGGGAGAAGCGCGGCGCGCTGGAGCTGGATCTGCCGGAACGCAAGGTCGTGCTGGGCGAGGACGGCAAGGTCGAACGGATCGAGCCGCGGCAGCGTCTCGACAGTCACAAGCTGATCGAGGAGTTCATGATCGCGGCGAACGTCGCCGCCGCCGAGACGCTGGAGGAGCGCCGGATCCCCTGCATGTACCGGGTGCACGACGTGCCCGACCCGGCGAAGCTCCAGGCCTTGCAGCAATTCCTCGAAAGCCTGGGCATCCCCGGACTGCGCCTCGCCAAGGGACAGACGGTCCGGCCGCGCCAGTTCAACCAGGTGCTGCAGCGCGCCGCGGATACGCCGCACGCGCCCGCCGTCAACGAGCTGGTGCTGCGCAGCCAGGCCCAGGCGGTGTACAGCCCGGCGAATCTCGGCCATTTCGGCTTGGCGCTGCGCCGCTATGCGCACTTCACCTCGCCGATCCGCCGCTACGCCGACCTGCTGGTGCATCGCGCGCTGGTGAAGGCGGGCCGGTTCGGCGAGGGCGCCCTGCCCGAGATCGGCGAGAAGGAGTTCGCCGGCGTCGGCGAGCATATCTCGATGACCGAGCGCCGCGCCGCGGCGGCGGAGCGCGACGCCATCGACCGCTACACCGTCGCCTTCCTCGCCGAGCGGGTGGGCGCGACCTTCCGCGGCCGCATCAACGGGGCGATGAGCTTCGGCCTGTTCGTGACGCTGCTCGACACCGGGGCCGATGGGCTGATCCCGATCGGCACGCTGCCCGGCGACTATTACGACCTCGACGAAGCCCGGCGGCAGCTCGTCGGGCGCCGTACCGGGCGCACCTTCACGATGGGCGACACGGTGACGGTGCGGCTCGCGGAAGCCGATCGCGTCACCGGCAGCCTGCTGTTCGCCTATGTCGACGAGGACGAAGAGGAAATGTCAGGCGACGGCGGCGAGAACCGGCGAGGACGGCGGACGGGGGCGACGGCGGCCGGGCGGCCGGGACGCCGCGCGACGCGCCCGGCGAGTTCCAAACGCCGTACGGCGGCGGGCAAGCGCGGGCGGGGCTGATTCCGTCGAGGCGGACGAACCGCACGAACGTCGCGCAATAACGGCTTGCGCTCTATTGCGCTGCAACGCACCATCGTAAGTACCGATGTGGTCGACGTTTTCTTGGGGCGTTTACGCATGATGCAGAAGCCCGGCTGCCGAAGAGTTGCGGCATCGTCGGCGGCGGCGCTCCTGCTTTTCGTATTCTCCGGATGCGCCGACCGCGCCGGGCTTGGCGGCATCGCGGGCGCCCCCGAGTCGGGCCTGTTCGCCCAAGGCTACGACTTCATCCGGCGCGACTACATCGATCCGGTCGGCACGGACCGCGTCGCCCTAGCGGGGCTGGCCAAGCTCTCGGCGATCGATCCCGGTCTGGCGATCGACACCGGCGCGGACGGAGTCCTGATGCTGCGCAAGGACGGCGGGGTCGTCCGCCGCGTGTCGCGGCCGGGCGAAGACGACACCGGCGCGTGGGGCGCCGCGACGGCGATGCTGATCCAGGCCGCCGCGTCCGCGTCGCCGCAGGTCGCCGCGATCCCCGAGGACAAGCTGCAGCAGCGCGTGTTCGAGGGCATGACCGGCGCACTCGACAAATATTCGCGCTACCTCGGCCCGGACACGGCACGCGACCAGCGGGCCGCGCGGGAGGGATTCGGCGGCATCGGCATTACGCTCGACTTCGTCGGCGACGAGGTGCGGGTGGCGAGCGTCGTGCGCGACGCGCCGGCCGACCGTGCCGGTATCCGCGTCGACGACCGGCTGTACCGGATCGACGGCGCGCCGGCATCCGAGATCTCGCGCCCGGAGCTGATCCGCCGGCTGCGCGGGCCGGTCAACAGCCACCTTGCGCTCGACGTGAAGCGGCCGGGCGACGGAAATGACAGGGCGCCGCGGGCGGTGTCGCTGCGCCGCGCCTTCATCGTCCCGCCGACGGTGACGGCGTCGCGCGAGGAGGGCGGCATCGCCGTGCTGCGCATCTCGACCTTCGGCGACCACACCACGCAGCAGCTCACCGAGGAGACCGAGAAGCTCACGGCCGCCGCCGCGCCGTCGCGGCTGAAGGGCTTCGTGCTCGACCTGCGCGGCAATCCCGGCGGCGTGCTCGATCAGGCGATCGCCGTCGCCGATCTCTTCTTGGACCACGGTCCGATCCTGACGACGCGCGGGCGCCGCTACGAGAGCACGCGCGAGTTCACCGCGCGGCCCGGCGACATCGCCGCGGGACTGCCGATCGTCGTGCTCGTCAACGGCGGCTCGGCCTCGTCGTCGGAGATCGTCGCGGCGGCGCTCCAGGACAGCGGCCGCGCCGTCGTCGTCGGCACCTCCTCCTACGGCAAGGGGACGATGCAGAACGTCGAGCGGCTGCCGAACGACGGCGACCTGCTCATCACCACCGCGAAGCTGATCGCGCCGCTGGGCTATTCGCTCAACGAGCACGGCGTCGTCCCGACCGTCTGCACCAGCGGGCTCGACGACGACGCTTCGTCGATCACGCGGGCGATCCGGCAAGGTACCGTCGCGGCGGCAGCCGGCAGCACCGCTTCCCGCCCCCGCCCTACCCTCGACGACGCCGCATGGACCGAGCTGCGCCGCGGTTGCCCGGGACAGCTCGGCGACCACCAGATCGAGCTTGCGGTGGCGAAGCGCCTCCTCGCCGACGGCCGGCTTTACGCCCAGGCGCTGCACCCGGCGCCGGCCGCGGTCGTCGCGCGAGCGCCGGGCGCGGCGGCTGCGGTGGCGGCGCCGGCGGCTGCTGCGCCTTGACAGAAGGGGCGCGGGCGCTATGTTCGGCGCTCCCTATCCAGCGCTTGCCG
>DASWRT010000422.1:0-3592 GCA_036403035.1 Allostellaceae bacterium
GATGCCGAGCGCGTCCGCGCCCTTCGCCAGGACGAGACCGGCGGCGTTCACCTCATGCGGGCGATAGGGATAGCGCGGCCGCTTCGGCCCCCAGGGATAGTTCACCGGGCCGGAGATCTTCAGCGCCTGCTCGACCTCGGCGTAGTATTCCCACATCTCCCGCCAGTCGAGCGGCCAGTCCGCGCCATAACCGAGCTGGCTGCGCGACTTGAACCACTCCGGCCGGAAGCGCAGCGACACCATCGCGAAATGGACCGTGCTGCCGCCGACCGACTTACCGCTGTTGTTGCTGCCGAGCTGCAGCGGGTTTTCGCCGTCGCAGATGCGCTCGTCGGTCCAGTAGAGCTTGTTCTGCGAGGCCTCGTCCGACGCGAAATCCTCCAGCGGCCGCCAATAGGCGCCAGCATCGAAGGCGACGACGGAGAACCCGTATTCCGCGAGCTTGCAGGCGAGCGTGCCGCCGCCCGCGCCGGTGCCGACGATCGCGAAATCGACCGGCTCGTCTTCCCGGTACTGCCGCATCGGGACCCACCCGCCGCTGGGGTGGAACACGTCCGGCGCGCGGCCGTCCTTCGCGCGCGGCGTGTGCAGCGGATCATCGCCGGCCGACACGTTCATTCTCCATTCGTGCTTCCTCGGCGTCGCTGGCGCCGTGCGCCTCGGCGGCTTCCCACGGGTCGCGCTTGTTGAAGCCCATCCGCACGTAGCCGCGCGGGCTGGCCGGGCCGCCCCATCCGATTTCGTTCCAGGATGTGGGATGCGAGTAGTAGGCGTGGACGATGTCGCGGAGCACGCGGTCCCTGAAGAACTGGTCGCACGGCATGCCGTCCCACGCATCGGCGTGCGACAACTCGCCCTTCTGCATGCGACTGAGCAGGTCGTCTTTCTCCGCGTCGTTCAGGCGGTGGAAGGGCGCGCCGTAGACGCGGCGCGCCTCATCGTCGATGGCGCGGAGCCCGCGGCGCCAAGCTTCCTGCATCGGCGGCAGTTTGGCGTTGCGATAGCCGTCGCCGTCGTTAACGTGCATCTTCCGGTCGACGAGGGCGGCGACCGGGATCGGCGGGCGGTTTCGCGGCTGCGGTACGATCCGGTCGCAAATCGCGTTGAGCGTCGCCCACTCCTCTTCGGTGAAGAAGCACGGCTCGCGCGCCACGGCGAGGCGCGCGTCGACGACGCGCCGCGTCTGCTCGTTCCAGGACGGCGTGTGCCGCTTGGACAGCACGTCGTAACCGGGATAGCGGTCAGGCATCCGCGTGCTCCTCCATGAGACCAAGGGCGGCAAGCCCGGCGAGCGCCAAGCCGGTGAAGCTCGGAGGGGCGGGCAGGGGCGGGCCGTTCAGCAGATTCTGGCTCCAGTTGCTCCAGCCGCCCATGTTCCGGTGCACCCCGAAGGCATGGAACCCGACGCCGCCGATGCCGAGCAGCGCCGTGAGGCACAGCCACCACTGCGTCAGGCGCCGGTACTGGTGTCCCGGCCGGGTCGCCGCATAAGCGAGCAGCGCCGCCGCGACCGGCGGGACGGTGACTGGCAGGAACATCGCCGGATCGTGATAGGCCCCGCGGAAATGCAGCAGCCCGACCTCGCCGATCGTGACCACGATGCCCAGCGCGGTCAGCACGGCGAGAGCACGGCCGGCGGGGAAGCCGAGCACCTTCGGCGGCCCGCCCGGGTCGCTGTCACGCACCCGCTCGGAATAGATCCCCAGTATGCCCGAGAGCGTCAGCGCGCCCGGCGCCGCGATCGGCGCCGCGTAGAACAGGTTGAGCCACGAGAAACCGCCGGGTCGCTTGCCGATGTTGTACAGGTGGAAGCCGAACCCGATCAGGCCGACGGTCATCGCCAGACCGTAGGCCGCGTCGCGGACGAGATGCGCGCGCGGGCGGGCGTCGGCGGTGCCATGCGCGCTGACCGTCAGGGCCAGCGCCGACGCGGCGAGCGGCGCGTACATCGCCTTGTTTTCGAACGAGCCGCGATAGTGCTCGATCCCGGCGTCGGCGAGCACCGAGAAGGCGAGCATCGCCGACGCGCGGTTGAGCCGCCGCGCGGCGGTTACGGTGGGCTGTGCTTGTGCTGGGATGGGCTCTGCGCGAGTCCCCCCACCCCGACCCTCCCCCCTCGCGGGGGAGGGTCGGGAGGGGGAACCCGGCCCGATTCCGATCCGTCCGTCCGGCGACTCTTGCGTCGCATTACGCTTGCCATTCGATCGTTGCGGCCCGTTGCCGAACAGCACGGCCGCCGCGGCGGTCGCGAACAGCACCGCCCCGAACGCACCCGACGTTCGCTGTCTGTAGGTCGCCATTACGCCTCCACGACGATGGCGGCGCCCGCCGGAAATCCCGCGCCGCACCATGAGTTTCCCGGCGGGTCGTTATTCCTTGTCGTGTCTGCCGCCGGGCAGGATCGAGCTGATGACCTCCTTCGCGGTGTCGACGAGAACGCTGCCTTCGTCCGGGTCGCCCTTGAGCAGCGTCGAGGTGAATTTCTTCGCCTGTTCCAGCGTGATGTGCGGCGGCAGCGGCGGCACGTTCGGATCGGTCTTGACCTCCAGCACCACCGGACGGTCGGCGGCGAGCGCCTCGTCCCATGCCGGTCCCATTCTTTCCGGATCGTCGACGAAGATACCCTTCAGCCCGATCAGCTCGGCAAATTTGTGATACGGGACGTTCGGCAAGTCCTGGGTTGCTTCGAACTTGGGATCGCCTTCCTGGACCCGCTGCTCCCAGGTGACCTGGTTCAGGTCCTCGTTGTTGAAGACGCAGCAGACCCAACGTGGGTCGCGCCAGCGCTTCCAGTATTTCGCGACGGTGATCAGTTCCGCCATGTTGTTCATCTGCATGGCGCCGTCGCCGACCAGCGCGATCACCGGCCGGTCCGGGTGCGCGAATTTCGCGGCGATCGCGTAGGGGACGGCGGCGCCCATCGAGGCGAGGCCGCCGGACAGCGAGCACATCATGCCGCGCCGGATTTTCAGGTCGCGGGCGTACCAGTTCGCGCAGGACCCGGAGTCGCTGGTGATGATCGCGCGCTCCGGCAGGCGGGGCGACAGCTCCCAGGTCACGCGCTGCGGGTTGACCGGGTCGGCCGAGTGCATCGCCCGGCCTTCCAGCGTCTTCCACCACGCGGCGACCTCGCCCTCGATCCGCTTGCGCCAGGACCGGTCGGTCTTCTCCTCCAGCAGCGGCAGCAGCGCCCGCAGCGTCTCGGCGGAGTCGCCGACGAGGCTCACCTCCATCGGGTAGCGCAGGCTGAGCATGCCGGGATCGATGTCGATCTGCACGCCGCGCGCAGCGCCCTCCTTCGGCAGGAACTCCGAGTACGGGAAGCCCGAGCCGATCATCAGCAGCGTGTCGCATTCCATCATCAAATCCCAGCTCGGCTTGGTGCCGAGCAGGCCGATCGAGCCGGTGACCCAGGGCAGCTCGTCCGGCAGCGCCGCCTTGCCGAGCAGCGCCTTCGCCGCGCCTGCGCCGAGCTTGTCGGCGACGGCGATCACTTCGTCGGTCGCCCGCAGCGCACCGGCGCCGACCAGGATCGCGACCTTCTTGCCGGCGTTCAGCACCTCGGCCGCGCGGCGCAGGTCGCGGTCGTACG
>DASWRT010000423.1:0-7233 GCA_036403035.1 Allostellaceae bacterium
TGAACCGGTAACCGGGTTTTGTGAAACGGCGCATGATCAACCTCTCGAATCGGTTCTACTGCCGGTTTCTTGCAGGCGAGTGTGTCAAAACCAGGACATTTCCTGAGCATTGTTGCGGCTTCCGCCACGACCGTCGCCCGCAGCCGACGACGTTCACGCTACCGCAGCGTCACGGCGCATGCCAGCAAAAAAGAACAAAGCAAGAACATTTTTCGTGGGAACCATCGCCGGAAGTTGCGCCCCGGCACAAATTTCATGGGCTTCAGAGACGCTCGATGCGCGGTCCCCCACCCCGACCCTCCCCCGCAAGGGGGGAGGATCGGGGTGGGGGTACCCGGCGAGACGCCGGACTACCTTTTTATCCCGGCGGTTCAAACGCCCTTTTCTGCTCCGCCCGTCGCGCCGCGGCGGCCGGCGCCGGCTCAGGTCTTGTTACGGTCGAGCCACTTGTCGGTGTCGGGGGCGGCGAACCGGCCGATGCGGTCGAGCAGCGTCTCCGGCTCCTCCTCGACGAAGACGATCCCGCGGTGCATCGGGGCGAGGAACCGCTCCTCGACCATGTGATCGAGGAAGCCGAGGAGCTTGTCGAAATAGCCCTCGACGTTGAGCAGCGCGCAGGGCTTCGCGTGGGCGCCGAGCTGCGTCCAGGTCCAGACCTCGAAGAACTCCTCCATCGTGCCGATGCCGCCGGGGAGCGCCACGAACCCATCCGAGAGGTCGGCCATCAGCGCCTTGCGCTCGTGCATCGTCGCGACCACGCGCAGGTCGGAGACGCCTTCGTGCGCGACCTCGCGCCGTTGCAGGAACTCGGGGATCACGCCGATCACCTCGCCGCCGGCCGCCGCCATCGCGTCGGCGACGGCGCCCATCACGCCGACGCTGCCGCCGCCGTAGACGAGGCCGATGCCGCGCGCCGCCATCGCCTGCGCGAGCCGTTTCGCCGCGTCGGTATAGGCCCCGTTCCGGCCTGGGCTCGACCCGCAGAAGATGCACAAACGCCGCATTCCGATCCTTTCCAAAGCGAGCCTCGGAGAGATAGGGGAGGCGGGCGCGGACGACCAGACCTGATTTCGGGGGCGTATCGATCGAGGTCGATGGTCCGAATGCACTGGTCCGATGCGACCGGGCGGCGAAGGGGGAGCGCCGGCCGCTCCCGTCAGCGCTGCATGCCCCATCGCCGCACGGTGCGGACCTCGATCGTCCGGAAGACCACGCTCTCGACGAACAGGCCGATCAGGATCACCGTCGCGAGTCCGGCGAAGACGTTCGCCACTTCGAGCTGGTTGCGGTTGACGAAGATGAACCAGCCGAGCCCGCCCGACCCCGAGCTGGTGCCGAACACCAGCTCCGCCGCGATCAGCGTCCGCCACGCGAAGGCCCAGCCGATCTTGAGCCCGGTCAGGATCGACGGAAACGCCGCCGGCACGAGGATCCGCATCACGTAGCGGATGCCGGTCAGCCCGACATTGTGCCCAGCCATGCGCAGCGTCTCGGGCACGCCGAGGAACCCGGCGTGGGTGTTGAGCGAGACCGGCCACAGCACCGAATGGACGAGCACGAAGACGAGGCTCGGATTGCCCAGCCCGAGCCAGAGCAGCGCGACCGGCAGCAGCGCGATCGCCGGCAGCGGGTTGAACATCGCCGTCAGCGTCGACAGCAGGTCGGTGCCGATCCGCGTCGACACCGCGAGCGTCGTCAGCACCGCCGCCGCCGCGACGCCCGCCGCGTAGCCCAGCAGCAGCACCTTGAGCGATACCGCGCAGCGCATCAGCAGCTCGCCGTGCGCCGCCGCCTGCCACAGCGCCGCCGCCGTCTCGGCGAAGGACGGCAGCAGCAGCGGGTTGTCGATCCGCGTCGCGTAGACCTGCCACAGCGCCGCCAGCACGACGAGGATGAGCAGCCGCCGCACCGCGGCGACGTTGGCGATCCGCTCCCACGCCGAGAGCGGCCGGGCGACGTCGCCGATCGTGCCGGCATCGGTGGTCTCGCGCACGAACTCCGGCCGCAGCGGCGGCGTCAGCTTGCCGTCGCCGTTCAACCGCCGCCTCCGGCGCCGTCGCGGACCGCGCGCTCGGCGAACAGCATGTCGTGGACCCGGTTCTGCAACGCGAGGAACGCCGCGCCGCCGGCCGCGCCGTGGTCGTGATCGGAGTTCAGCTCCGCCTTCACCTGTCCCGGATGCGGCGACAGCACGAGGATGCGGTTGCCGACGATCAGCGCCTCCTCGATCGAGTGCGTCACGAATAGCACCGTGAAGCGCAGATCGTCCCAGAGTTGCAGCAGCTCCTCCTGCATCCGGCGGCGGGTCAGCGCGTCGAGCGCGGCGAACGGCTCGTCCATCAGCAGGATCTCGGGCTCCATCGCCATCGCGCGGGCGATCGCGACGCGCTGCTTCATCCCTCCGGAGAGCATGTGCGGGTAGGCGTCGGCGAATTTCGAGAGCCCGACCTTCTCGATGTAGAGCGAGACGCGCTCTGCCGCCTCGCGCCGGGTGCAGCGCCGGCTCGCGCGGAGCGGGAACGCCACGTTCTGCCGCACCGTCTTCCACGGCAGGAGCTGGTCGAACTCCTGGAACACCATCATCCGGTCGGGGCCGGGCGCCGTGACCGGCCGGCCGTTCAGGCGGATCGTCCCCTCGACCGGCTTCAGGAACCCGCCGACCCCCTTCAGCAGGCTCGACTTGCCGCAGCCCGAGGGGCCCAGCAGCACGAACCGGTCGCCGCGATGGACGCGGAAGCCGACGCGGTACGTCGCCGTCACGAGGTGCTGCGCCGTCTTGTACTGGAGCGTCACGTCCTCGACGTCGAGCAGCGGCGGCGGGAGCGGCGGCGGCTGTGGCGCAACGGCGGCGGGCGTGCCTGTGGCGGCGGCGAGCGTCTCGCTGCTCATGTCCGGCAGGAGCGGGCCGGGGCCGGTGCGCACCCGGCGGTCGCGGTCAGCGGCATCGATTGGCGGTCTGGCGCTCGTTGTGTTCCTCGTCGCGCGCATCCTGGCGAAGAGCGCCGCTCATGTCTCCTGATTTTCGTGCGTGCTCCCGGCGCTCCCGTGTCGCCGTCAACGGCCCGCGTTGCGCAGGCGGTCGAAGAGGCGCTGTCCCGTCGCGGCGATCCGCTCATCGACGTTCGCAGGCGTCAGGCCCGACGTGATGTCCTTGTGCGATCCCGGGAACACGAAATAGAGGACGTCGCGCTCGATGCTGTTGTCGGACAGCTTCGTGCACTCGCCCTTGACGTTGCGCGCCGTGCAGACCTTGTGTCCGAGGCGCTCGTGAAGCTGGATCGACCCCTCGCCGATCTTGCACGCCGGCCCGATGTCGGCGACGAGCGCGTAGACGACCTTGTCGCGGTGGACCACGGCGGCGACGTCGCCGGTCTCCACGCCGAGATCCCCGGCGAAGCCGCCGCCGGGGATCGCGACGTAGGGCACCTTGTCGGCGTCGACGCTGGGCTTGCCGGGCAGCGGATAACGGAACGACGTTTCCGCCTGGTCGGTCTGTCCCGGCGTGTTCCGGGCGTAGGGCGACCCGTCGGCGTCCAAGCCCATCTTCGCGTCATAGAAGACGACGCGGTCCTTCAGCCGCAGCAGCGCGTGGTTGCGGTTCGGGTCGTTCCTGCAACTGTATCGGAGCGGCTTGCCGTCGCAGGTATTGCCGGCGTCGCACTCGTCGAAACGCGCGCGGTACTTCTCTCCGGTCGGCTCTCCCGACGCGAAGTCGATCCCGTCGACAACGGGCAGGGATGCCGGCGGTGGCGTATACGGGCCTTGTGCGAAAGCAGGGATGGCTGCGGCCAACAGGCCGGCCGCCGCTGCGATCGAGAGTGTGCGCCGCATCGACTTCCTCCTTCCCTTCCCACGAGCGACCGGATCAGTTCCCGTGTGTCTGTGCGTCCGACGTGCGGGCGGACGAAGCGCCGCCGCATTCGGTCGGCCGCTTCTTCGGCCCGCGGCGCTCCGGCGGCACCTTGCAGTCGTCGACCCGCTGTTCGTCCGACGCCTTGTCGCTCAGCCGCGACTTGAGCGTGTCGCCCGGCTTCCGCGGCGCGGCGGGTGCGGTGATCGTACCGGACGGATCGCCCGCCGCGACGGCGGAGGTGGCAACGGTTCCGGACAGGGCAATGACGGCGGTCACCCAGATGATCGAGGCGTATGCGGATCGCATGGCTGGCAGTCCTCCCGCTTCCATGGTCGCCTGCTGCCGCTTCTTGTCCATCCGTTTGTTGCGGTCGAAACCTCACCGGCGGAGCGCGCCGCGGGAACGCTCACCGTTCCGGCTTCTCCGCCGTGAACACGACGTAGCGCATCGCGCCGGTCCTGTACGCCGCCCAGAGCCGCAGCAGGGTCAGCGCGAAGACGCGGTTCCGCTGAGCCGAATCGAGCAGGAAGCGCCGCGCCTCGGCGTCGCGCAGCAGCAGCGTCGCGAGCCGCCGCGCACAGACCGTCCAGGTGCGCCGCACCGCGGCCGAGATGTCCTCCGCCGCAACAGCGCCGAAGCCCGCGGCGGCGAGCCAGCCGCGATACTCCGCCTCGGTGCCCATCCCGGGGAGCCTTCCTTCGCGGCAGATCGGCTCCAGCAGGTGCCGCACCTCCCAGCCGGCGGCGCCCTCGCGCGCGATCCAGGCGCAGACGGCCAGCCGCCCGCCGGGGCGCAGCACGCGGTACGCCTCGGCGAAGACGCGCGGCTTGTCCGCCATGTGCTCGGTGCTCTCGATCGCGTAGCCGCCGTCGAACGCCTCGTCGGGCAGCCCGTTCGCCAGCCAGTCGCGCCTGAAGATCTGTGGGTTGTCCGGTGCGAACCCGGCGGCGCGCCCGGCCTCCGTTGCATGGTCGAGCTGCGCCTGCGAGACGGTGAGCCCGGTGACGCGAACACCGTACTGCCGCACCAGCCGCCGCGCCGTCGCGCCGTAGCCGCAGCCGATGTCGACGACCTGCCGCGGCCGAGGCCGGGACGGCGAACCGAAGCGGCCGTCTCCGTCCAGCCCGAGCCGCGCCGCGACGAGGTCGGACAGCGCGTCGGCCGCCTCGGCGGGCGTCTCATGCCCGCTGACCCAATACCCGTGATGCACGTGCTCGCCCCACACGGTTCGATAGAACCGGTCGAGGTCGTCATAGTGCCCGGCCACGTCGGGGACGGCGGCAGGCGCGGTGCGGGGAATGATCACGGCGGCCCCTGGTTGCGTTGAAGGCGACGCCGCCGGCGCGGCGGGCGGGCGATGCGACCGGCAGTGTAGCGCAACCTCCGCGCACGCCAAGCGTCGCTCCTGCCCGGCGGCGGCGGCGGCGGTGCCCGCCCGCTTCCAACCGGCGGGCTCCTATCCGCCGGCCGTGCGGCCGAGCCACAGCCCGACGAGCGTGCTCAAGGAAACCAGGATCAGGAACCCGTTCACCACGAGCAGGAGCGCCGGCGGAAGGCGCGGCGCGTCGGGCTTCGGCGGCGGCGGGCCGGGATAGACCTGCCGCCACACGGCCGCGCCGAAGCAGAATGCGCTGAACAGCAACAGCACGGTTCCCGCGCCCCACATGATCCAGTCCGGGATCAGCCCCGCCAGAAGCTGCTTCGCCCAACGCCGCTCGCCAGCGAGGCGAGGCCGGTGCGCACCCACGCGGCGTAGGTGCGCTCGGCCGCGAACACGTTGCGGTCGGCGGCCAGTTCGGTTCGGCGGTCGGCGCTGTCCTTCGTCTGCTCCGCGGCGGCGGTGCGGTCGGCCGCGTGTTCCGTGTGCCGCACGACCTGTTCTTGCCGCTGCTGTTGCTGCGAGCTGTCCATTCGCTTTCCGAAACGTCTGCCGCCTTTTGACGAACGCTTACGTTGCCGTTCCCTCCCGTGTCCGAAGGCGGAGATGTTGCTCGTCCCAACTCGGCCGCTGCGTTCCCGGAACGCCGACCTCGGCGACGTGAATTACGGAATTACCGACTTCAGCCAACTGACCTGAACGATTGCACTGTCGAGAGCCGCTTCGGCCGTTTCGTACACGTTTTCGGCGTAGTAGCCGATCCGGTGCCAGCCTCGGCCGTCCTCGACGTCCCGGCGATATTCCTCGAAACCGTACGTGCCGTCGGAACGCCGGAAGATATCGACGCACCGGATCCCGTCGTCGGTTTCGATCGACCTCGTCACGACGTTCTTATCGGTCATCCCCGTTCCTTCTCGGATTTCGGAATCGCACGACGGCGCAGCAGGTCCGCCGCATCGGCGGTACGGCAGTGATGTACCGGCATACGGAGCGGCGGGCAACTTGGCTCCCCTCGGCTCCGCAGCCGGCGTCCTTCCTGCCGCGTCGGGGAGCGAAATGCCGAGGGGGCCGTCCGCTCGCGGACCGGAGATGCGGTCGGCAGTTCCGCGATGCGCCGCCACGCGGCAACGAGTTCGAACCGGGTGACTTTCCGGTCTCGTTCACCACGCCCTGAGGAATCGATCGGGCCGGCGGACTGCGGCTCCTGAGCGGCGCGGCCGGCAATCGCGCGCCGATCGTGATGAGAGAACGCATCGTTTTCCAAGAATGAAGTTGCTCAACTATATTATGATTTTACTAAAACTATAGTAAGTACAAATACAGTTGTATTAATATATATTAATAGATTTATTTAAGCAAAGCATGGAATAAGCAAAATAATAAAATTGTTGTCGACAAGACTTTGAGATATGAATTGTCCATAAGTTTTGTTTGTTTCCTGAAGCGCATATCGGAGTAGGTGGATTACGCCGGCCGGCCGGAGGTACGGGATGTTGACCGGAGAGAACTCTAATCTTGTCGCGATTATTCTCTTTCTACTGTCGGTGGCAAATGAGACGCCGTCCTGTTCTTTCCAAGAAGAGGGGCATCACGATCGGGTGGACACTTATGCCGGCTGTTCTTGATGAGTTAAAGAAAACGCGCAACAAAAGTGTCTTTTGTCGAAATCTGTCTTTTGGCGTTCTCCGGCGCTCGGCTGGCGCCGAGGCGAATCTTCCTGATCTTCTGTGGAGGGCACTCGACTATGTTGACGCAAGAACAGAACGAAACGCTGACCCGTGTCGGGCCGGGCACGCCGATGGGCGACCTGATGCGCTGCTACTGGCATCCCATTGCCGCGGTCGCCGAATTGGATGTGCGACCATTCCGTACGCTGCCCATTCAACTGCTCTGCGAGGATCTGGTTCTGTTCCGTGACGGGAGCGGCAAGCTGGGGCTGGTCGAGCAGCGATGCGCGCATCGGCGCGTCAACTTGGTGAACGGCATCGTCGAGAAGGACGGG
>DASWRT010000424.1:0-8555 GCA_036403035.1 Allostellaceae bacterium
CGGTGCCGAAGGAACTGGACGAGGCGGCGCGCGTCGAGGGCGCCAATGCGCTCCAGATCCTGTGGAAAGTCTACGTGCCGCTGGCGCGGCCGGTCTACGTCGCCTTCGCGCTGGTCTCCGTCAGCTATCACTGGAACAACTTCCTGTGGCCGCTGATCGTGACCAACTCGGTCGAGGCGCGGCCGCTCACCGTGGGCCTTCAGATCTTCGCCTCGGTCGATCAGGGCATCGACTGGTCGATCATCACCGCGGCGACGCTGATGACGTCGGGGCCGCTGCTGATTGCCTTCCTGCTGTTCCAGCGCCAGTTCGTTCAAAGCTTCATGCGCGCGGGGATCCGGTGATGATGCTGCGTCTCGTGACCTGGAACATCCAGTGGGGCAAGGGCGTCGACGGCAGGGTCGATCTCGGCCGCATCGTCGACACGGCGATGCGCCTCGCCGACGCCGACGTGCTCTGCTTCCAGGAGGTCGCGGTCAATTTCCCGTCGCTCGACGGCGGGGCGGGCGAGGATCAGCCGGCCCGGCTGGCCGCGCTGCTGCCGCAGCATCGCGTCGTCTTCCGGCCGGCCGTCGACATGTACGGGCCGCCGTCCGACAACGAGCATCACGGCTTCGGCAACGCGATCCTGTCGCGCCTCCCGGTCCTCCAGGTCTTCAATCACCTGCTGCCGCGCCCGGCCGAGCGCGGCGGCCACAGCATGCAGCGCCATGCGCTGGAGGTCGTCGTCGCCGCGCCGTTCGGACCGCTGCGCATCGTCACCACGCATCTCGAATATTTCTCGCTGGCGCACCGGGCGGCCCAGGTGGAGCGGCTGCGCCTGCTGCATCAGGAAGCGTCGCAGCGCGCGTATCGTCCCGACCGGCTGGACGAAAGCGACGGCCCCTACCGGGTCGTGCCGCGGCCAGCGTCATCGGTGCTATGCGGTGATTTCAATATCGAGCCGACGGACCCGTTGCATGCGGCGCTTACGGCGCCGTTCGATGATGACATCACCCCGGCATGGCGCGATGCCTGGACGGCCGCTCATCCCCCCGGCACGCCGCACGATCCGACCTGCGGCATCGCCGACAGGGAGCAATGGCCGGGCGGTCCGCATTGCCGCGACTTCGTTTTCGTCACGGAGGATCTGGCGTCTCGCGTCGCTGCCGTCACGGTCGACACCGCGACCACCGCCTCCGACCACCAGCCGGTCGCCCTGACGCTGGCGGCGAGCTGATCAGCGACTGCCTCCACGGTGGCGGACGCCTCGACGATGCTTTGCTTTCTGAGGGAACTTGAGGGGAGATCGGGGAGATGATTGGGGATCGGGGGATAAAAAGAAGAGTACTCACGCTTTAACGCGAAGGCCGCAAAGGGTCCGCAAAGGACGCGAAGAAGATTTCTGCGCCGCAGGCGCGCGATCATTCCCTTTACGACCTTGGCGTGTACTTAGCGGCCCTTCGCGTTGAAGCGTTCTCTTTTCCGCTTATCCCCCCGATCCCCAATCATCTCCCCGATCTCCCTTCACTGTTTTCTTCCACCCGCCAGCATCGCCCGGACGAACGTCGGTGCGCGTTGGTTAGGCAGATGTCACCGTCCGCTATGCTCGAAACGCGCGGCGCATAGCGACACCCGGAGTGCTACAGTTGCGTCATGAACAAGACCTTCGATGCTCTGCGCGACGGGCGCCTGCATGATGTCCTGATGCAGGACGGCTACGCCTTCCGCCACGCCGCCGAGATGCGCGGGATGCTGGAGCGGGCGGGTCCGCTCACGGACTGGGACGCCTTCGCCGGGAGCTGGGACGGCATGCCGCTCGACGGCTACATGGCCGATCTCGGCCGTTACCGACGGCGGCGGCACGCCGTCTATGCCGTCGGCGCCGCTGCGGCGGACGGTGCGATCGTGCGTGCGCCGCACCAGCCGCATTACCAGAGCGTCGACTACAACCCGCTCAACGGCGGCGTCGCGCGCTGGTACGAGCCGATCCTGCCGGCGATCGGCGAGGGGCCGAGCATGCTGACGGTCCTCGGCTTCTGCCGCGACCTGTTCGGCGGCCTTGCCCCGGGCGTCCGGTCCTGGCACGTCGAGGTTCACCAGTTCCGCATCGAAGCGCGGCAGGGCGAGGAAGGACGGCCGACGCCGGAGGGGATGCACCGCGACGGTGTCGACTATGTGCTCGTGCTGCTGATCCGGCGGCGCAACATCGCCAGCGGCACGACGACGATCCATGCGTACCCCGGCCGCCGATTGCTCGGCAGCTTCACCCTGACCGACCCGTTCGACGCGGCGCTGGTCGATGATTCCCGCGTCTACCACGGCGTCACTCCGGTCGAGCCGCTCGACCCGGCGCTCCCCGCCTACCGCGACGTGCTCGTCGTGACGTTCCGCAGGCAGTAGTCGGCCGTCGCAAGCCGGCAGCGGCTGCACGTCGTCGTCGGGACCGGCCGGCGAGGGTGGGGCACCCGCCCGGCGCACTGCGGCGTGGTCGATGATCAACCACCGGGATTGTTACGGGACGAGAAAGGCCGTCGATCGTTTGCTGTCGATCGGAAAAACCACAGGGGAGGATCGGCCATGAACGGAGTGGATGAACGCCGTCCGGTGCCGCTGTCGCGGCGCGGCTTCCTCAAGGCGGGCGTCGGGGTGGCGGCCGGCGCCGCGGCTCTGGCGCCGGGCATGGTCCTGGCGCAACAGGCGCAGTTGCCGACGCCGCCGAGCGTCGTCACCAATCCGCCGCGCCAGTGGGGCCGCGGCAGCCCGCCGGAGATCTATCCGGACCCGGATATTCTGATCATCGATCCGTCGTTCAATGATCTTCTGCTGGGCATCACCGCCATTCGCCGGGTTTGGACGGGCGGCGCCTGGGCGGAAGGGCCGGCCTGGTCAAGCCAAGGGCAGTATCTCGTTCTCAGCGACGTCCAGGCGAACACCCAATACCGTTACCTCTGGGATCTGGGACATGTCGTCCCGTTCCGCCGCCCGTCCTACAACAGCAACGGCAATTCCTTTGATTTCCAGGGCAGGCAACTGTCCACCGAAGATTTCTTCCGCCGCGTCATCCGGTGGGAGCACGACGGCACGATGACGGTGATCGCCGATTCTTTCGAGGGCAAGCCGCTGAATTCGCCGAACGATCTCGTCCCGCATCCGGACGGCAGTATCTGGTTCACCGACCCCGGCTACGGCACGACCCTGTCCGAGGGGCATCCCGACGTGGCGGGCGGACCGTCCAATCCGACGGGACGGCTCAATCCCGCGACCGGCGCCGAGAACGCCGTCCTGCTGGGCGGACAGAAGCGGGAATTGCCGACCAACGTCTATCGGTGGGATCCGTCCGGCCGGCTCGACATGGTGATCGCCGAGGATCAGGTGCCGGACCCCAACGGTCTCTGCTTCTCGCCGGATTACAAGACCCTGTATGTGTGCAGCACCGACAAGGGGCCGGGCGACACCGGTTCCGGCGGCAAGGGCGTGATCTTCGCCTTCGACGTTCAGGGCAACAAATTGGCCAATCAGCGCCAGTTCACCGACATGGTGGTGGATGGCGTGCACTGCGGTCCCGATGGTCTTCGCGCCGACGTCTTCGGCAATCTCTGGTGCAGTTCCAACGCCCCGCTCGGCTATTCCGGCGTGCTGGTGTTCAACCCCGGCGGCCGGTTGATCGGCCGGATCCGGTTGCCGGAAGTCTGCGCCAATGTGGCCTTCGGCGGCCCCAAGCGCAACCACCTCTTCATGGCGGCCAGCCAGTCGATCTACATGCTTCAGGTCCAGACCCAAGGGGCCGCGCCGGGGTGACGGGAGCGGGCGGGCGGCGGTCAGTCGCCTGCGAAGTTCAGCTCGATCTTGATGCCGTCGATGTCGCGCAGGAACACCTGCCAGCGCCCGCCGCGGCCGAGCCGGGCGTCGAACGGAACGCCGTGTTCGGCGAGGCTCCGGCAGATCGCCTCGCGGTCGCGGGCACTGAGGGCGATATGGTCGAACGCGCCGTTCTTCGCGCCGTCCGGCGGCGCACGGTCGCCGACGAGGTGGAGGATCGGCCGGTCGCCGCAATAGATCCACGCGCCGGGAAAGCCGAGATCCGGGCGCGGCCCGTTCTTGAGGCCGAGCGCGTCCTCGTAGAAGCGCACCGACGCGTCGAGGTCGCGGACATTGACCGTGAAATGGTCGATCCCTTCGAGCGGCATCGCACAGACCCTCCTGCCTTTGCGCCATGATGCGCCCGGCGCTCCCGGACCGGCAAGCGGAGAGGGCCGATGCCGTGAGGCATGGCCCGCAAGCCGTCGCGGCCGGAGACTGCGGCGCGCGGCGGCGTTGTCTCGTAACCTGTTCGGACATATCATCCGTCCGGGCCGGTTCTCGGGCCGTGCCCGCGCTCTTGGGCGCTCGCTCTTTGACATCGTGAATATGCCGCCGGAAACAGGACGGAACAGGCGGAAAAACAGGACGGGAACAGGTGGAAACTCCTGTTTTTTCGGACCACGAATCGAATTTCATCAAGGGCTTGGCCCTGTTCTCCCGCCTGTATTTGACGGGAGCGCCTCCGCAGGCGGGGAGGGCCGCCGCGATGGAATGCTGCGATCACGCATGAACAAATTGGACAAAGACCTTGACTCCGAACGCGGATTTCGGCGCGGAGGCATCGGACAGGTGGCGGGGCCGCATTCGCCGGGCTACGCTACCGTGCTGTCAGTGAGGGAGGAGCGAATGACTGTCGTTACCGCATTCCGCGCGCCGCCGGCTCTCGGCGAGCTGGACGAGCAGCAGACGCGGGTACAGCTCGCCGCCTGCTACCGCATCGTCGCGCATTTCGGGATGACCGATCTCGTCTACACTCACATCTCGGCGCGGGTGCCCGGCGAGCCGGGACATTTCCTCATCAACCCGTATGGGATGATGTTCCACGAGATCACGGCATCGAGCCTCGTGAAGATCGACTACGACGGCGAGCTGGTCGAGGACTCGCCGCACCCGGTCAATCAGGCCGGCTTCGTGATCCATAGCGCGATCCACGCGGCGCGGCCGGACGTCGCGTGCGTGCTGCATACCCATACGCGGGCCGGGATCGCCGTCTCCTGCCTGAAGCAAGGGCTGCTGCCGCTGAACCAGCACGCGCTGCTTTTCCACGGCCAGCTTGCCTATCACGACTATGAAGGGATCGCCTCCGACCTCGCGGAGCGGGAGCAGCTCGTCGCGGACCTCGGCGACAAGCGGGCGATGATCCTGCGCAACCATGGGTTGCTTACGGCCGGTCGCACCATCCCCGATGCGTTCGAGGTGATGTACTACCTTGAGATGGCGTGCAAGGTGCAGATCGACGTGATGGCGACCGGCCAGCCGATCCAGATGCCGTCTGCCGCGGTCGTGGACAGGACCGCCAAGCAGTTCGTTGGGGCAGGCGAGGCGCGGGGCATGCGCTCCTGGCCGGCGCTGCTGCGCATGCTCGATGCCAAGGATCCGAGCTACCAAGACTGAGATAAGGAAAACTTGAATAAAGCATGAAATCAATGGGATATATTCACTGAATCCAGTCTCTCGCTCAGACCTTATGCCGTAACTGACAGGTAGCGGGGTCGAAAACGCAAGACTATCCTCTTGAATGGTCAGTAAATGGCCAGTATAGGAGGATAAAATGACTGTTGCTGTTGCATTCCAAGCGCCGCCGCCGCCGCTCGTCCAAGAGCCGCCGCCGCCGCTCGGCGAGCTGGATGAGCGGCAGACGCGGGTGTATCTCGCCGCCTGCTACCGGCTGGTCTCGCATTTCGGGATGACCGATCTCGTCTACTCCCACATCTCGGCGCCGGTGCCCGGCGAGCCGGGGCATTTCCTCATCAATCCCTATGGGATGAGTTTCGACGAGATCACCGCGTCGAGCCTGGTGAAGATCGACTATGACGGCGAGCTGGTCGAGCCCTCGCCATACCCGGTCAACAAGACCGGGTTCTTGGCCCACAGCGCGATTCACAAGGCGCGCCCGGACGTCGGCTGCGTGCTGCACACCCACACGCGTGCCGGGATCGCCGTCTCCTGCATGGAGGAGGGGCTGCTGCCGCTGAACCAGCATGCGCTGCTGCTCTATGGCTGGCTCGCCTACCACGACTACGAAGGGATCGTGCTCGATACCACCGAGCAGGAGCGGCTCGTCGCCGACCTCGGCGACAAGCGGGCGCTGATCCTGCGCAACCACGGGCTGCTCACCGTCGGCCGCACCATCCCCGAGGCGTTCGAGGTGATGTATTACCTTGACAAGGCGTGCGGGGTGCAACTCGACTTGTTGGCGACCGGCCGGCCGCTCCGCATGCCGCCGCGTGAGGTTGCGGAGAAGACCGTCAGCCGGTATGACGACGGCGGGTTTGCCGGCACCGTGCGCTCCTGGCCGGCGCTGCTGCGTATGCTCGACGCCAAGGACCCGAGCTACCGAGACTGATAGAGGAGGCGACCTGCCGGCGATGCGATCGGGCCACGGAGCGGGGGGCGAAGCGGCGGACGCATCGCCGGCAGGGCTGAACGGACGTATCGACGCGGCGGCCGAGCGCGCCGCGCCGAGCCTCATCGAGGCGCGCCGCACGATCCACCGCCGCCCCGAGCTGGCGTTCGAGGAGCACGAGACGGCGCGGCTCGTCGCAGGGCGGCTACGCGAACTCGGCGTTCCGGTCCGTACCGGCGTCGGTCGGACCGGCGTGGTCGGGCTGATCGAGGGCAGCGCCGGGTCCGGCCCGACGGTCGGCGTGCGCGCCGACATGGACGCGCTGCCGATCGAGGAGACGACCGGCCTGCCGTTCGCCTCCTCGATCCAAGGAAAGATGCACGCCTGCGGACACGACGTGCACACCGTCATCGCGCTCGGCGTCGCCGAGGTCTTGGCCGGGATGCGCGAGGTGCTGCCGGGGCGGGTCAAGCTGATCTTCCAGCCGGCGGAGGAGACGCTGGAGGGCGCGCCGGCGATGATCGCCGACGACGTGCTTGAGGATCCGCCGCTCGACTGCATCGTCGGGTTCCACAACTCGCCGCAGCTCCCGGCGGGAACCGTCGGCTACCACCCGACCGTCGCGATGGCCTCGTCAGACGCCTTCGACATCATCGTGCGCGGCGCCGCCGGGCACGGCGCCCACCCGCACAGCGGCATCGACGCGATCGTCGCCGCCGCGCACCTCGTGACGCAGCTCCAGACGATCGTCAGCCGCGAGGTGGCGCCCGCGATCCCCGCGGTGCTCAGCATCGGGCAGATTGCGGGCGGCACGGCCCGCAACGTGATCGCCGAGCGCGTCGTGCTCAAAGGCGCGGTGCGTTCGCTCGACGAGCGCGCCGCCGCCGTGATCGAGGCGGCGGTGCGCCGCATGCTCGACGGCGCGCGGACCGCGCTGCGCGTCGAGACGGAGCTTGACTGGCGGCGCCTGACGCCGGTGCTGCGCAACGATCCTGCGGTGCTCGCCCGCGTCGTCGACGCGGCGCGCGATATCCTCGGCCCGGCGCAGATCGTCGAGATGGACCACCCGTCGATGGGCAGCGAGGATTTCGCGTGGTTCGCCGAGCGCGTGCCGGCCGCGCACCTGCGGATCGGCTCGAAGATCGACGGGCTCGACACCAACATCCATCGCAGCAACTACGACAGCAACGACCTCGCGATCCCGACCGGCGTCCGCGCCCTCGTGCGCGCCGTTCTCGCCCTGACGAGTGCGACCGGGGTGCGCGGCTGAACGAATGCTGGCCTTCCGCCGCAGCCGTGTTATCTCGTTTCGTCGGGACTTTGAGGGGAACTTGATGCAGATCGACAAGGTTCTGTTCCGAACGGGCTGGTTCGTCCTCGGCGTGCTGATCGTCAGCCTCGTGGCGATGCTGGTCGTGACGAACGGCAAGGCCGACCTGTTCGGCGTCCGGATGCCGATCGGCGCCGCGATCATCATCGGATTCCTGAGCTGGGTGCTGCGGCGCGAGCCGGATCGGCGCGAGTGAGACGGGAGGGCAGGCGATGTTCCGTCGGTGGATGGCGACCTCCGGGCTGGTCGCGATGATGGTGGCGGCCGGTGGCGGCGCGGGCGCCGGGGCGGCGGAGACCGCCGTCGACTGGTCGGCGCTGCCGCTCCCCGGCATCGACGGCGCACCGGTGCCGCCGGAGACGCTGCGCGGCAAGGTCGTGCTCGTCGTCAACACCGCGTCGTTCTGCGGCTTCACCCGCCAGTACGAGGGTCTGGAGAAGCTCTGGACCCGCTACCGCGACCGCGGCCTCGTCGTGCTCGGGGTGCCCTCCAACGATTTCGGCGCCCAGGAGCCGGGCTCGAACGGCACGATCAAGGGTTTCTGCGAGACCACCTACGGCATCGACTTCCCGATACTGGAGAAGCAGACGGTGCGCGGCGACGGCGCGCATCCGCTGTTCCGCTGGATCGTCGCGCAGGCCGGCTCCGCCGCCCGGCCGCAATGGAACTTCCACAAATACCTCGTCGGCCGCGACGGGCATCTCGCCGGCTGGTATCCGAGCAGCGTCGAGCCGGACGACGCGTCCCTGACGCAGGCGATCGAGCGGGCGCTCGCCGCCCCGCCGCGTTCCACGCAGTCGTAAGCGCGGCGGGGCG
>DASWRT010000425.1:0-13753 GCA_036403035.1 Allostellaceae bacterium
ATCCGCTCACCGCGTCCCGCGTCGTCCGCCGCATCTACACGAACCTCGCGGTGATCGACGTGACGCCGGACGGTCTCGTCGTCCGCGAGATGGCGGAGGGGCTCGACCTGGTCGGGCTCCAGGAGATCACCGAGCCGCCGATCCGCCTCGCCAACGACTGGCGGCCGCTCGCCGCGCCGCAGGTTTAACGCGCCACCAAGGAGGCGGCCCCGGACCGGTCACCGTTCGACCCACAAGGGTCGGACGGCAGCCGCCGGAAGGACGGGTGCCGGTCGATTCGGGGTGAAACCCGGAACGGCGCCGCTACCGCGGCGTTCGTCCGCCCGTCATGCACGCCTCGAAGGAAATCTGGCAAGTCGCGATTGAACTCGTTCGCAGCCATGCGGCGGCGGCGGTCGATATAGCGCGCGAACATGCGGTCGCAGCCATTGAAGGCGATGCCGACGGCGAGATGAAGGCGTGGGTCGCGGTCGCGCTCGCGATCGAGGATCTGTTCAAGGAAGCGCCGGCCGACGGCGAGCGGATACACTGATCCTCCGTTAGAGCCTATCCCGGTAGGCGGTCGCAGACCTCGACCGCCGACTGGGAATAGGCTCTTCGCCCACCGCTGCCGCAATCGATAAAATGCCCGACGAAATCGAAGCGATTTCCTGCACGCCGCCGTTGATCGATACACTTTCGAAACGACCACCCGTCAGTCTGATGCACATGGAAGCCGAGTTCGTCCCCACCTGCATCGCCGCGGCCCTGGTCCGCAAGCATGGTCTGCGCGCGCCCATCGTAGCCGCGCAGGAGGCAGACCGCTGCCGTACCCGCGGCGAGATTGCGAAGATGCATCTTTGGACGACGGTCGGCGCCCTCGCCGGAGCGGCGGTCGAGGGAAACGACGCGCTGGATTACCGTCCGGCGACGGTCCGATAACGCGCCGTCATATCCCGGCCGGCGCGGGCAGACAGGCGCGCTGAAAAATCTGAAATCCCCGAAGCCGAAGCGTCCGACGCTGACAAGCGCTATCAGCCGGCCGCTTTCATTTCCGCCGGCCCCGGCTCATTCCGTGATGGGTCTCGGGAGCCGCCGTGGCGAAGCTGCATGAAAAGCTGGAAAGACAGCTCCGTCTTCTTGTCTTCAAGAAAACGAATCGTCGATTCGGGAATACCGTTTGCCGTGCCGCCGCGCGATTCGATCGCGGAGAGCTGTTGTTCGATCTGTCTGATCTTGGCGCGGACAGTAGATGCCGATGTCGTCACTTCGCGTCTCCCGGCGTTTTCTGCACAAACACCGGTGATCGGGAAAGTTCCCCGATTCTTTTGCGAAGCGGCAGATTTTTTCGCGTTATGCGATCATCTCGACTCGGATGAACCGCGCATCTTCAAGCGCCGCCGGAGCCGCACAAGACTGGTCTCAGCGAGAAGAATGCGAGCTAAGCGCTCCCCGCCGTCCGGCTGCTCTTCGCAAGCCGGAACAGCCGCTGCACCTCGTGCGCCCGATCCAGCGCGCCGGCGGCGCAGTCGGCAAGGAAGGCGCGTTCCTCGCGGCTGAGCGGCGGCCAGGGATGGTGCGGGTACAGAACCTCGCGGAGATAGGTCAGGGCGAAATGCCGGTCGGTCAGACGATAGGCGGCCGCGGCCTCCTCGACCGTCGGCAGCGCGCGTGGCTTCCCCCTGACGGACGGATCGGCGAAATGATTCATGCTTCCTCGCGGTTCCGTTGCCGGCCGATCCGCCGCCCCGGCCCGACAGGTGCGAAGAGCCGGCGGACGCGCGGTTTTGCTAGACACGCCGGACGGAGCGAAAGGTTCCACGCGGCATCGAATTCGCGCCGCATGCAGTAGCCGGAAGCGTCGGTTCACTTCCCTCGATGCACGGGTTTCCCTGCCCCGTATGCAATGTCACCTTCACCTCTGCTGTACAGCCGGCCGCGCGCCGTATCGATTGCAGCCCACAGCGCTTCGTCGGTAACGCCGTCGCGGCGCATGACCGCACGGACGACCGGATCGGCAACCACCTCGTCGAGCAGAGGCTCGTCGCCGCTGCGATCGTATCTCGGCATTCCTTCCCCTCACGCCGTTTTCGATTTTCTGAGCGGTGCGTGATCTTCTTACCCATGTAAGCGCCCGCGGCTGTGGCTTGAAGGGGAGCCCGGCGAGGAATTCGAAGACGACGGAAAAGAAAGCCGGACCGGCTGCAAATGAACGAAACAATGCTGCCACATGCGGCAGCAGCAATGTATCGAAACGATGCGTTTATAGGCGCTCGCCGCCCCGCCGGTCCGGGAGCGTGTCGTGGAAGCGCCGGAAGTCGATCCTGATCCGGCCGGCGTCCGTGCGCGTCAGCACGTCGGCGAAGCGCATCCCCCAGAGCACTTCGCCGGCGATATAGGATTTGCGCGCGTGCACGGTCTGCGAAAAGGCATCGTCGATTCCGGCGAGAAGCACGATGATCTCGGTCTCGGCGGCGGCGAGCGATGCCGGCGTCGCGCCGCTGAGCGGACTGCCCTCGTCGATATGGTGGATGATCGTCCAGGGCAAGGTGAAGACCGGCGTCTGCGCATGGACGAGCGGCAGTTCGTGGAACCGGCGCATCTGCTCGCCCTCCGCCGTCGTCTCCGTCCGTATCAGCGTGACGAAGACGGTCGCCTGGAGGATGTGGTTGTAGCGCTGGTTCGCCGCGCGGAACATCAGCGCCGGCCGGCCCTCGTGGGTGCCGATCACCGCGACGCGGCTGAACAGGATCCGGGCGTTCGGCCGGGACAGGCGGGCGAACATCACCGCCGCGCCGAGCGCGAACCCCGTCATGCCGAGCATCGCCTCCGCGCTCGCCAGCAGGTTTGCGATGTGCGACCTCGGATGCATCGTGCCGTAGCCGACCGTCGACATGGTCTGAACGCTGAAATAGAACGCGTCGCTGAACGATCCCGGCTGCGCGCCCTCGATGCCGCCGTCCATCAGCAGGTAGAGCGTCGCGAAGCCGGCGTTCGCGGCAACTGCGCCGAGCAGGACGAGCAGCAGGAACCATCGCCACCGTACGGTCAGCAGGGCGTGATATACGTCGCGCCAGCCGGGACGGTGCTCGCCGATGCGCACGTAGGGAGCGTTGCCGCCTTCGAGCGGCTGCCCGGTCTCGTCCGCCACGATGAGCCGGGGCTGCCCCGCGGCGTCGCCGGGCGGTTCTTTCCCGGAGTCGGTCAGTTTGGATTGCTGAGTCATGCATGAATGACTCTGCGCCGGAGGCGGAGGTTCCGTCCGGGACGCCGAGCGCGGCGCGCCGGATGAGAATGCACAAAAATGCGGCGACCGGCCGGAACCGGACGGGGCACCGGCGCCGTTTGCTGACGCACGCTCGATTTTGTCGCGGAACACGATGACGCTTGCCTGCAAGATCCTCCTGGTTGACGATCACGACGATATCCGCCGGCTCGTCGCGACCGCCCTGGGCAACGAGGGATACCGAGTCGAAGTCGCCAAGGACGCCCTCAAGGCACGCAGGGCAATCGCGCGCGGGAGGTATGATCTGGTGATCGCCGACGTCGCGCTGCCGCGCGGCGAGGACGGCATCTCGCTCGTCGCGCACGCGCGCGAGCAGGGCTGCGGCGTGCTCCTCATCAGCGGCAGCTACGCTGCCGAGGAGCGGTTGAAGGGGAGCGGCCTCACGTACCTGATGAAGCCGTTCCGCGTCGCGTCGTTCCTGGCGGCGGTGCAGAACGTGCTGGCGGCGCGCTTCGCCGAACGCGGCGCCGTTCCGGCAACGGAAGAGCCGCCGCTCCGCCGTCTTACCGGCTGACGTAGCGCCTACCGCCAGGGAACGCTGACGCGCCGCCGGGCGTAAGCGAAAAGTCCATCCGCCAAAATAATCATGCCTGCCATCCGTTGCCCGAAATGCAGAGCCGCCGCCACAGTCCGCCGTGACGGCGAGATGCTGTCCGTCACGCACGGCACCGATTTCATGGCCAAGTGCCGCTTTTTCACCGACCGCGCCGGCGTCGACTTCGTCGGGGCGGCGACGGAGTGCCCGGACATGCAGAAGGCTGTTCAACGCGCCGCGTGGCGTGTAAGACCGCCATCGACGGCAGCGGCCGTTCCGGCAGCGGCGCCGGAGCCGGCGGAAGCCGAGGCGGCAGCACCCGATGCGCCGCCGATGCCTGTTCAGGAAGGACTGACTTGAAACCGTCTCGATCCGATTTCACGCGCGGCGAACGCAGCAGCGGCGGCGGCGGCGCTGGCGCCGGCGGACTGCCGCCGCGTCGCCGCACCTATTACCGCGCACCGCAGCCGGCGGGCACGGCGGCGCCCGTCGGCGAGGTCGTCGAGGGCACTGTGGCCCGGTACGACCGCGCCAAGGGCTTCGGCTTCGTCGAGCTGGCCGACGGCGCCGGCAGCGCGTTCCTGCACGTGACGACCCTGGAGGCGTCCGGCGCCCGTACGCCCGCAGCCGGCATGCGCTTCCGCGGCCGGGTCGGCGAGGGCGCCAAGGGATTGCAGGTTACCGAGGTCGTCGAACTGCTGGACGATCCGGAGGCCATGGCGGCGCATCGCGAGGCGCAGCAGCAGCAGCGTGAGCAGCGCGGCGGCGTCGCCGACGACCGCCGGGGCTCCGACGATCGCCGGCCGCGCCGGGGCGGCGCCGCCGCGGACCGCGCGGGACCGGCAAAGCTGGAAGGCACGCCGATGCTGGGCCGCGTGCGCTGGTTCAACACCGAGAAGGGGTTCGGCTTCATCGCGCCCGACGATGGCGGGGGAGACGTGTTCCTGCACGCGTCGGTGCTGGAACGCATCGGCCTGCAACCGCCGGCGGACGGGCAGCGCGTGATGATCCTCGTCACCGAGGGCTCGCGGGGCCGCGAGGCGGCGTCGATCGCTCCCGTTGCCGCCGATTGACCGTCGGCGCGCTCCCCTGCTTTGCCGTGACCGCCCGCGACGGCTATGAGCGCATTGCCGGCTCGGAGGGGCCGCGCCGCGAGTTCCGCATCACCGTCGGCCTCCGGCACGGTTACGAGCGGCACGGGCGGATTTACGACATCGAGGAGGCGGTGCGGACCGCGCACCGGTGGATGACGGAGCGGGCGGCCCGCGGCGCGCCGTTCCTGTCCGGCATGTTCACGCGCGGCGAAGTCGTCTACGCCTGGCCGCGCCACGAGGGCGAGGCGGGCAGCGACCGCGAGCCGGTGGCGATCTTCACCGGCGAGGCGATCCCGCTCTACGCCGGCCACCTCGACGATGCCACGGTCGAGATGCTGCTCGATGAACTCGCGGCGGAGATCGGACAGGCGCTCGGTCAGGAGGAGGTCTACGTCGCCTATCGCGACCGTACCTGGATCCTGCGCGCCCGCGATCTCGGGTGACGGGCGGGACCGCCGCAGCCGTGGCGGCCCCGCCCGATTGTCGCGGAAGTGCTTGCCGGCGCCCTGGGCCGCCGGCCGGCTTCTGTCCGGCTTGGGCGTCGATCCTATCGCAACCTGGAGGGGCCGGCCGCTGCCCGCCGTCGTGCGGTGCGCGACGTTGTGCATGTCGCGCCGCCGCGCCGCATCCGGTAAATCGCGTTAACGAACGGCCGTGATTAGCGCGGGCCGTTCCGCTACCATCCGCCGCCGCGATGGCCCGAGGACCGGCTCCTCGCCTTGACGCGGCGCGCGTGCGGTGCGAGTTCGCGGGCTGCTCCGCCCGCTGGACCGGCAATCGAGAGAGGCAGGCACGAAATGACCACGACGGAGAATCAAGACCGCCCGCCACGGCGGCGCCGCGGACCGCGCACCGGCGCGCCGCGACCGGAAGGCGCCGCAGCGGCCTCCGCCGGTGGCGGCGAGCCGGCCGGGGGCGGGAGAGGCCAGGGTGGTCCGGGGCAGGGCGGCCGGGGCGGGGGAGGTGGCGGTGGCGGTGGCGGTGGAGGAGGCGGCCGCGGCGACCGTCGCCCGCGCCGCGGAGCCGGCGGCGATCGGCGCGGCGGCGGCGGCGGTGGTCCGCGGCGTGAGCAGCGCGAGCGGCCGACGATCAAGACGCTGGAGGTCACCGTCGAGAAGGGCCGCGACTTCGTCATCACGAAGCGGACCGATTTCGACGACAAGACCAAGAGGCCGGTGTCGATCGGCTATACGCTGACCCGCGAGGGCCTGCCGCAGCCGGCGGCCTACAAGCGTCTCGCCGAGGCGCGGGAGGCCGCGACCGCGCCGCTGCCGGAACCGCCGCCTCCCGTTGAAGAGGCGCCGGCCGAAGAGGGTACGGAGACGGAGGCGGAAGCCGCCGATGCGGAAGCCGCGGCGACCGAACCGGGCGGCGGCGGCGATGCCGAAGCCGCCGAGGCGAAGACCGACGCCGATGCCGATGCCCACAAGGAACCGGCTCAAGGCGGCTGAGACGATACGGCGAGGATCGGCGGGGGTCCGGTCCGTCCGTCCGGCTCAGCTCCGGTAGTGGATCGCGAGCCAGACGGTCGGCGCCGCGGGATCGGTCCACTCCACGCGGTGGCGTCGGCGGGCCGGGATGTTCACCCAGTCGCCGGGTTCGAGCCTGCGCGCCTCGGGCTCGTCGGCGAAGCGGAGCCCAGCCGAGCCGGCGAGCAGGACGACCCATTCGTCGCGCTCCTGGTCGTACCAGAAGCCTGGCGGGCTCGCCTGCCCAGTCGAGACGATGCGCTCGATCCGGACATTCTGGGTTTCGTGCAGGGTACAGACTTCTTCGTCGGCGGCCGGCCGGACGGGAAGGTCGGCGAACAGGTTGAGCGGGGGCATCGATGTCGTCTCTTCTGCGGCGTGGATCACGGACGGAGCGTCGGGCAGGATCGGCCGCCGCGGCAAGCGCGCTCGCGCTGGTACTGATGCTGCTGTCGGCCGCCGGCACGGCGACCGTCGCGGCAACGGCGCAGGCCCCGTTCTGCCGGACGGATTTCCCCGCGAACCTTGCCGCGACCTCGCTTGCCGACATCCAGCAGCAGCTCTTGATGCACGGCTACGATCCGGGGCCGGCGGAGGGTGAGCTCAACGACCGCACCTGCCGCACGATCCTCGCCTACCAGAAGGACGCCGGGCTCCAGCCGGACGGGATCGCCGGCCTGAAGCTCCAGAACCAGCTCAGGTTCAGCACGCCGCGGGTCATGGCGAGCACCCGGACCAAGGTCGACCCGCGCGTCGCCGAGGCGCAGGTCCTGCTGCGCCGGCTCGGCTATCTCGCCGCGCCGGCCGACGGCGTCGCCGGCCGCAGGACGCACGATGCGCTGATCCGCTTCCAGAAGGACCACAACCTGCCGGTTGAGACGCTGATCGACGATCAGACGATCGCCGAAATCCGCAAGGTCGACGCGGCGCAGGGGCAGCAACCGCCGTCGCAGGGACCGGTGCCGCCGGCGCCCGGCATCAGCGGCTGAACCGGGCGGCGCGCGGTCTCGTCAGAGCTTCCCGCCGGCAAGAAAATGACCGAGCGCGGTGCCGGCGATGCAGAGCAGCACCGAGGCCACGATATAGGCGAGGGCGCGCAGGCTCTCGCCGCCGCGCAACAGCTCCAGCGTTTGCAGGCTGAAGCTTGAGAAGGTCGTGAACCCGCCGCAGATGCCGACCATCACGAACAGCCGCATCTCCATGCTGGCCGGCCGCGGTCCGTCCGGCATCGTCAACGTCCCGAAATAACCGATCACGAACGAGCCGAGGATGTTGATGACGAGCGTGCCCCACGGGAACCTCTCGCCGACGAGGCGGACCGCCGCCAGCGACATCCAATAGCGCGCGACGCCTCCCAGCGCGCTGCCGAGCGCGATCCAAAGGTACTTGCCGGCCATGTCCATTCTTTATCTCCCCAGCGCACTTCGGCTACGGCCATGCGGAATTCCTGTGCCGATGAGGGCGAGGAAAGTCAATCCGGCACCCGCAAGGAAGGATGCCGATGCGCTGCGGCGATTCCGCAGGGTCCGACGAGCAAACTCGCGGCCGGCGTGGCGAGCCCGCCGGCGAGGTCGAATTCCCTGAGAGCCGTGCCGCACCAGTCCGCCGGCCGTCGAGATTCGAGCCTCGGCGAGTGATCTGTACGGCCATGGGCAGGTGTGCGGTAACGTCACATTCTGGCGACATCTCCCGACGCATCATTACGCGTGGTGCCGACGACCCAGATAGGGCCGGGCAATAACCAGGGTTCGATGCGGCCGGCGACAGCTTTCCTTAAACGCTACTTGAATGTGCTTCAGTGCAAAAATCACAATGACAGCATATAATTGAGCGAAATTCATTCAGCGGAGGCGGGAGATGAAACCCAAGGTCTTCATCGGCTCCTCGCGGGAAGGTTTGAAGATTGCCGAAGCGATTCATACTCAGCTGACGTATGACGCCGAATGTACGGTGTGGAAGGCTGGCGTATTCGGTCTTGGCACGAACACTCTCGATTCACTGATGGAGCAAGTGCGCGCTTCCGATTTCGGGGTCTTCGTGTTTTCGCCGGACGACACTGCGGACATCCGGGGACAGAGATTTCTCGTTGCGCGTGACAATGTATTGTATGAACTCGGTTTGTTTAGCGGCTACCTCGATCCGGCCCGCTGTTTCTTCGTACTTCCCGGTGGCGTATCAGTCCGTACCCCGAGTGACCTCGCAGGGATAACCTCTGGAGAGTACGAGGCCGGCCGGCAGGATGGGAACTGGGAAGCTGCGGTAGTTCCCTTCTGCAACAAGGTAAGGACGCGGATACAGACGCTCGGTATGGCAACCGGTTCCGTTCCCGATGCACTGCGCGAAATGGCAATACGATTCGAGTGCGGCGACTGGATTTCCGACTTGAATATCAAAGTACAGCGGAAAGAAGAAATTATTGGTGAAATGGTTCGTTTCTTCCAGAACACGCCAGTTAACAAACATCGTCTATTGGCCCAGAACAGAGTCGGCTTTAATGTTGCCTTGGCGGCGGCGATACAGGCACGACCAAGCGAGGGTGATGCCGATCTAATTCTTGAGATCGATCCATTGAAGGTGACGCGCGGTGTTGCACAACGCACGTTATTTTCTACCATCGAGAAGTTAGAGCGAAAAAAGAGGATTCCGGGCGATAAGACTGTTCGCTTCGCCGACTGGCTGGGTAGGCTGCAAAACGTCCATGAAGCTGACAGAGCGTCACTCGACGCCCTCATAAGACGGCTACGTTGACGGACGGCAACACGACCGCTGCGGGCGCGACAGGCAGGAAAAAACTCCAAACCGTACGGCGCATCACAAGCGAGATCAGCCGCGATGTGCGATTGACGAACCGAGAAAGGGCCTATGCTCTCGATTCGGCAGCGATCAGCGACATTCATCGGTGCGCGACGCCTTCCGGCGCGCTGCCGAGCGCAACTCAAAGGCACTTGCCGGCCATGTCCATTCTTCAACCTCCCGGCGCATCGCGGCGGCAATGCAGCAGTCCTGTGCCGATCAGGGCGGCGAAAGTCAATCCGGCGCCCGCGAGGAACGGCGCCGGTGCGCCGTAGCGGCTCCACACGAACCCGGCGAGCAGGCTGGCAAGCAGCGCGGCAAGCCCGCCGGCGAGGCTGAAGATCCCGAATGCGGTGCCGCGCCGGTCGGCGGGCGCGGCATCGGCGACGAGGGCGGCGAGGATGCCCTGCGTCAACCCCATATGAAGACCCCACAGCGCAACGCCCACAGCGACTCCGGCGATGCCCGCCGGCGCGGCGGCCAGTACGAGGTCGGCGGCGGCGAGCACGGCGAAACCGGCGGCGAGCAGCCGCCATCGGCCGCCGCTCCGGTCGGACAGCAACCCCGCCGGATAGGCCGAGACCGCATAGACGACGTTCATCCCGACCAGCACGAGCGGCGCCAGCGCGACGTCGAGTCCGACATCGGTCGCGCGAAGCACCAGGAACGCCTCGCTGAAGCGGGCGAGCGCGAACAGGGTCGCGATCGCGACGACGCGCCAGAAGGCCGGCCCGAGCCGGAACAGGTCTGCAGTGCGGATAGGCTCGCGCGGCGTCTCCGGGCTTGGGGCGGCGGCGGCGATCCGCTTCGGTTCCTCGACGCCGAGCACGAGCAGTACGACGGCGAGACAGGCCGGAACCGTCGCCGCCCAGAAGACGACGCGGAAGCTGTCGCCGGTCAGCGTCATCAGCAGCGTCGCAAGGAGCGGTCCGGCAAAGGCGCCGACCGTGTCGAGCGATTGCCGCAGCCCGTAGCAGGCGCCGCGCAGATGCGGCGGCGCGATCTCGCCGATCAGCGCGTCGCGCGGCGCGCCACGGATTCCCTTGCCGATCCGGTCGATGAAGCGAGCCGCGAACACCCACCCGGCCGATGTCGCGAGCGGGAAAAGCGGCTTCGACAACGCGGCGAGCCCGTAGCCGAGGACGGTGAGCCCCTTGCGGCTGCCGAGCCGGTCGCTGAGCGGCCCGGAGGCGATCCGGGTAAGCTGCGCGGCCGCTTCGGCGACTCCCTCGATCAGGCCGACCTCGGTCGTGCCGGCGCCGAGGACAACGACGAGGAACACCGGCAGCAGCGCGTGGATCATCTCGGACGAGACGTCCATCGCCATGCTGACGAACCCGAGCGCCCAGATGCCGCGGGGGATCTCCCGCCAGCCGGCGGCGTTCCCGGTTCGGCCGGCCGCCGGCGGCGCGTCGTCCCGCTGCTGCTGCGTCACCTTTCCCTGTAATCCAAGATCGCCGGCCGAGCCGGCGACGTGTTCGCCTCGTCGAGAGGGGGCGTGTCCGGATCAGCTCCCGCCGCTGACGCTGATCCCGGCGAGCCGCTCGAAGACCTTGACCACGGCCGCGTCATCCTCGCGGCCGAGGCCGGCGGCGGCTGCCATCAGGAAGAGCTGGTGCGCCGCCGCGGCGAGCGGCAGCGGGAATTTCAGCTCGCGGCCGGTGTCGAGCACCAGCCCGAGATCCTTGACGAAGATGTCGACGGCGGAGAGCGGCGTGTAGTCGCCCTCCAGCATGTGCGGCACCCGGTTCGAGAACATCCAGGAATTGCCGGCGCTGTTCGAGATCACCTCGAACAGCGTACGCGGGTCGGCGCCGGCGCGGGTGCCGAGCGCCATCGCCTCCGCCGCCGCCGCGATATGCACGCCGGCCAGGAGCTGGTTCACCGTCTTTACGGTCGAGCCGATGCCGGCCTTGTCGCCCAGCCGGTAGACCTTCTTCGCGACGGCGTCGAGCGCGGGCCCCGCCTTCGCGAACGCCTCGTCCGGACCCGACGCCATCACGGTCAGCGTGCCGCCCTCGGCGCCGACCGTCCCGCCGCTCACCGGCGCGTCGAGCATCGGGTGGCCGGTCTCCGCCAGCCGGTCGGCCAGCGCCGCCGCCGCACTGGCCGGCACCGTGCTGTTCAGCACCACGACGCTGCCGCGGGGGAGGGCGCCGACGGCGCCGTTCTCGCCGAACAGCACCGCGTCGGCCTGCGCCGCGTTGACGACCATCACGAACAGCACATCAGCGCCGGAAGCGGCTTCGGCCGGACTTGCCGCCGCCCGCCCGCCCGCCGCGGCGAAAGCAGCGACGGCTTCGCCGCGCACGTCCGTCCCGGCGACGTCGAACCCGGCGGCGACCAGCCGCTTGGCCATCCCCGTCCCCATCGCGCCGAGCCCGATGAAGCCGACAGTCTCGCCACTCATCGCTTTACCCTCCCCGTGTTCGCTTCGCTTATTTGTGGCGTACCGTGCCGGCGCCCGCCGAGCCGGAGCGCAAAGCCGCGTGGCCGGCAAAGCGGGCGCGGCTGCCGAGCGCCTCTTCGATGCGCAGCGCCTCGTTCCACTTCGCCATCCGTTCCGAGCGCGCGAAGCTGCCGACCTTGAGCTGCGGCACGTTCCAGCCCACCGCGAGATGGACGATGGTCACGTCTTCGGTCTCGCCGGACCGGGCCGATACGATCGCGCCCCAGCCGGCCGCCCGCGCCGCTTCCGCGGCCTCCCGCGCCTCGGTCAGCGTGCCGACCTGATTCGGCTTCACCAGCACCGCGTTGCAGATGCCGGCCGCCGCCGCCCGCCTGACCCGCGCCGCGTCGGTGACGAGGAAGTCGTCGCCGACGACCTGCACGCCGCGACCGGCGACGGCCTGTGTGAAGCGGCGCAGACCGTCCGGGTCGTGCTCGGAGAGCGGGTCCTCGATCGAGACGATCGGGTACCGGTCGAGCCACCCGATCAGCAGCGCCGCCATGTCGTCGGAACCGAGGCGCCGTCCGTCGAGGGCGAGCCGGTAGTCGCCGTCCGTATGGAACTCCGAAGCGGCGACGTCGAGCGCGACCGCAACCTCGTCGCCCGGCGTATAGCCGGCGGTCTCGATCGCGCGCATCAGCATGTCGAGCCCGGCCTCGTTGCTGTCGAAGGCAGGCCAGAAGCCGCCTTCGTCGGCCACGCCCTGCAACCGGCCGCTCTCCGCCATCAGCCGTTGCGCGGCGCGGTAGACCTCGGCCGTGCGTTCCAGCGCCTCGGCGAACGAGCCGGCCGACGGAGCCGTCACCATGAAATCCTGCACGTCGACGCGGCGCCCCGCATGCGCCCCGCCGCCGAAGATCTGAATCTCGGGCAGCGGCAGCGTCACGGGTTCCGTGGCTGCCGCGGCGGTGACGCCGAGCAGATAGGCGTACGGCGCCAGCCCATGCGCCGCCGCTGCGGCATGCAGCGCCGCCATCGACACCGCGACCGTCGCGTTGGCACCGAGCCGGCTCTTGTCCGGCGTGCCGTCCAGTTCGATCAGCCGCCGGTCGATCGCCCTCTGGTCGGTCGCGTCCATGCCCGCGAGCGCCGCCGCGATCTCGCCGCCGACATTGCCGACCGCACGCCGGACATCGAGGCCGCCGAGGTGCCTGCCGCCGTCGCGCAGTTCGACCGCCTCGCCGCTGCCCGTCGATGCCCCGGCGGGCGCGATCGCCCGGCCGCGAGCGCCGCCCGCGAGCGCGATCTCGGCCTCGACGGTCGGGCGTCCGCGCGAATCCCAGACGCGCCGCCCATGCACCGAAACTATCCGCGTATTGCAGCTCACAGCCCGGTCTCCATCGCCCATGCATTGCGGATTGCCGCCAACACGGCCGGCCGCTCGGCAAGGAACCGCCGCGCGACGCGCCGCACCCTGTCCTTGTCCGCCTCTTCCGTCAGATATTCGACTGGCGATTTGCCGTCGACCCGCGCCAGGAACAGGCCGGGCAGCAGCCGCGCGGCGCGTCCGTCGATCGCCGCGCGCGGCTCCCAGCCGACGCCATCGAGATAGGCGCCGCTCATCGCGTCGAAGCAGGCGAGGAAGCCGGCCGCGGCGGCCGGCGTCCAGAGGCATTTCAACAGCAGATGATTGAGGCAGAAGGCGAGGTCGAACGCGGGATCGCCGTACCAAGCGCACTCGGCATCGAGGAATACCGGCCCGTCCGGGCCGGCGAGAATGTTCTTCGGGCTGATGTCGCCATGGACGAGCGTGCGTTTCGTCGCCGCGGTCTCGCGCGCGATCGCTTCCAGCGCGGCGCCGCGGTCCGGATGGGCGCGTGCCGTCGCGATGAGATAGGGCTCCAGGCGGATCGCATGGAAGCCCGCGTCGGTGGCGAAGCGGGCGGCGACGTCGGGCCGGTCGGCCGTGGCGTCGTGGATTCTTGCGAGGCGGTCGCCCACCGCTGCCGCGAACGCCGCATTGGCCGCGCCGTCGCGCAGGAGCCGTTTCCAAACCGGGTACCGGTCCGGCTCCAGGTACTCCATCACGAAGAGGCCGGCCTCCGCATCCTGCGCGACGAGCCGCGGGACGGATGCGGGAAGCAGCGAGCCGACGGTGCGGAACCACTCCCATTCGTAGCGGTTCCGCTCGACCGGCGCCTCCCAGAG
>DASWRT010000426.1:0-4422 GCA_036403035.1 Allostellaceae bacterium
CGGTTTCGGCGGCGCGCTCGAACACGCGCTGCGCCTCCGGCGGCTGCGGCCCGATGGCGGCGACCACGCCCGGCTTCAATATGCCGGCCTTCTCCCCCGCGATCTTCTCGACCGTGTCGCCGAGGAAGTCGACATGGTCGATCGACACCGGGGTCAGCGCGCAGGCCGCGGGCCGCGCGACGAGGTTGGTCGCATCGAGCCGCCCGCCGAGCCCGGTCTCCAGCAGCACGATGTCGGCCGGCGTCCGCGCGAAGGCGAGGAACGCCGCCGCCGTCGTGACCTCGAAGAAGGTGATCGGCCGGCCGGCATTGACGCGCTCGACCTCGGCAAGCAGCGCCGCCAGCGGCGGGTCCTCGATCAGGCGCCCGGCGAGGCGGATGCGCTCGTTGAAGCGGACGAGGTGCGGCGAGGTGTAGACGTGCACCCGATATCCCGCCGCCTCCAGGATCGCGCGCATCGTCGCGACGGTCGATCCCTTGCCGTTGGTGCCGGCGACGTGGATCACCGGCGGCAGCCGGTCCTGCGGCGACCCGAGGTCGGCGAGCAGCCGCCGCACGCGGTCGAGGGAGAGGTCGATCGATTTCGGGTAGAGCGCCGTCAAGCGCTCCAGGATCGCGGTGGGAAGGCTGCCGTCCATGGGCCGGGCTCTGGAAACTGCGCGCGCCTTATAGGCTGTCCTTCCCGCCGCCGTCGAGCGGCAAGCCGCTCCCGGTGTAGCCCAACCGGAGCGATACGCGCTGCGCCGCGCGCCGCAGCGCCGCCGCGACCGGCCCGTCGAGCCGGTCGTCGAACGAGCCGGACGGGCCGAGCGTCGCGAGCGCGGCGGCGATCCGGCCCTCGTGGTCGAAGACCGGCGCGCTCAGCGAGGCGACGCCGAACAGGAAATGCCCGTCAACATGGCCGAGGCCGCGGGCGCGCGTCTCGGCCATGAGCCGTTCCGCCTGGGCGCGGTCGCGCGGCAAGTCCGGCGGCAGCGCACGGCCCGGCGCCTCCGCCAGATTTGCTAGCTCGGCGTCGAGCAGCGGCGCGACGAGGGACGGCGGCGCGAAGGCGGCGAAGATGCGCCCGGTCGCGGAGCGCAGCAGCGGCATCGCCGAGCCGACGCGGACATTGACGGTCACCGGCCGGCTCGCCTCGGCCCAGCGGACGATCGTCGGCCCGTGCGTGCCCCAAACGGCGAGCAGCACCGTCTCGTCGATCTCGTCGCGCAGCGCCGCGATCGCCGACGAGGCCGCCTGCACGATGTCGGCCCGGCCGAGCGCGACGAGCCCGACCCAGACCGCCTGCCCGCCCAGCGCGTAGCGCCCGGTCGCCGGGTCCTGCTCGACGAAGCCGGTTCGGGTCAGGCTGACGAGGTAGCGGTGCGCCTTGGCCGGCGGCATCCCGGCCGCGGCGGCAAGCGCGTTCAGGCCCTTCTCGCCGCCCGCCTCGGCGAGCGTCGCGAGCAGGCGCATGCCGACCTCGACCGACTGCACGCCGCCGCCGGAACCGGACCCGGCTTCCGGCGCGTCGCGCTCCGCTTCGTCGTCCGGCCGCCTTGCCATCCCGCGCCGCCCGCCCTATCGTTTTCGTAATCAGTTACGCATTACGTAATAGGAGGAAGCCGTGCGGATGTCGATCTTCTCCGTCCAGGATCACTATCCCGGCCGCGAGCGCACGGTGGCGGAGCTGTACCGGCAAGTCATCGCGCAGGCCGAACTGGCGGAAACGCTCGGCTACGACACGTTCTTCGTCGCCGAGCACCATTTCCACGAATACGGCGTGGTGCCGAACCCGGCGGTGATGCTGTCGACGCTGGCGCAGCGCACGCAGCGCCTGAAGCTCGGCACCGCGATCTCGATCCTCACCTTCCACAACCCGCTGACCGTCGCCGAGAGCTACGCGATGGTCGACGTGCTCTCCGGCGGCCGGCTGGTGCTCGGCGTCGGCTCCGGATACCTGAAGCACGAGTTCGCGGGCTACGCGATCGAGCCGGCAGAGAAGCGCGACCGCTTCGACGAGAACCTCGTCCTCGTGAAGCGCTTGCTGTCCGGCGAGCGCGTGAGCTTCGAGGGCCGGTACAACAGGCTCGACGCCGTGCAACTCAACGTCCAACCGCTCCAGCGCGAAATCCCGGTCTACGTCGCGGTGCTGCGCCGCGAGGCCGCGTACCATGTCGGGCTCCAGGGGCACGACCTGATGTGCGTGCCTTACGCGTCGCTCGACCGCTTCGACGAGATCGCCGACCTCGTCGGCGAGTTCCGCCGCGGCCGCGCCGCCTCGCCTCGCGCCGCCTCAGCCGAGAATGCCGCGGTCGTGACGCTGCACACGCATGTGGCCGAGAGCGACGCCGAGGCCCGCAAGCTTGCCGCCGACGCGTTCGACCTCTACGTCGACACCCGCCTCTATGCGAAGAAGGCGGTCTACGACGACATCATCGCGAGCGGCCTGTCGCTGTTCGGCTCGGTCGAGACGGTCGCCGACAAGCTCGTCGCGCTGCACCGGGCCGGCGTCGACCATGTCTCGACGCTGCACAATTTCGGCCTCCTCCCCGAGGCGCACGTGCACCGCTCGATGCGGCTCCTGATGGAGGAGGTGATGCCGCGCGTGCGCGACAGGATCGGCGCGAGGGAGGCGGCGTAAGCGGCGCACCAAGGATTGACAACTCGAATTAACGTAGGGGCGGGGCTTGCCCCGCCCGAGCAATGCGGTGCTTCGCCGAAACCTGCGTCGCTGAAACGCGGGCGGGGACAAGCCCCGCCCCTACGTTAGAACGGATTATGTCAAACCCTCCGGCGTGCGGCGGAGCAGGAACTCCAGCACGACGCTGTTGAACCGGTCGGGGTCCTCGATATTGCTGAGGTGCCCGGCCTGCGGGATCAGGCAATACTCCGCCCCAGGGATCGCGGCGATCATCGCCTCGGAGTCGCGCGGCGGCGTCAGCCGGTCGGCCTCGCCGACGACGACCAGCGTCGGGACGCGCACCGTGGCGAGGTCGGGGAAACCGTCGTAGCGCGCCATCTCCTCCAGCGTCTTGACGTAGGACTCCGTGTGCAGCGCCGCCATGCTCTCCTCCAGGCGGCGGATCGTCTCCGGCGTCGCCTTCGGGCCGCTCAGCGCCCGCGCCACCGGCGGCGCCATCTCGCCCAGCGTCTTCCCGGCGAGCAGCGGATCGCGCCGCAGCTTCACGAAATTCGCGATCTGCTCCGGGCTCAGCGAGCGCCGGAGCCCGTTGTTGGTGTCGACCAGGACGAGGCTCAGCACGCGCTCCGGAAAGAGCCGGTAGAAATCCTGGGCGATCATGCCGCCCATCGACAATCCGACGAGATGCGCGCGGGCGCCGCCGAGATAGTCGAGGAGGCGCCGGAGATCGTGGCTGAAATCCGGAAAGCTCAGAGGGCCGCTGTAATCGTCGCTGCCGCCGTAGCCGCGTGCGTCCCAGGCCGCCGCGTGGAAGTGCCGGGCGAAGACCGGAAGCTGGTCGTGCCAGTTCGTGCGGTTGCCGCCGACGCCGTGCAGGAACACCACGGCCGTCCCCTGCCCGGCCTCGTCGATGGCGAGCCGGGGAGCACCCGGAACCATGCTGGTCCGCCAACCGCCGTCGTCCATTCCTCTCCTCTCCTCCCCGTCATTGTCCGTGACGGCTCTAACACGAATCCGCCGTCCAGTTAACGGCGCACCCCTTGCAGGCAACGGCGGATACTCACTGCGGCAAACGAACGGCTCGCAGGCGCGTCCTCATGCGCGTATCAGTTTCCGTCAAGCAACGGTTTCCGGCGCCGCCGGAGAAACATTGGGATCCATCTTGCGCCTCCATCTCCTCCTCGCCGCCGCCTCTTTCGCCTTCCTGCCGGCGCTGTCCGCGGCATCCTCTCCGGCATCCGGCGCCGAGCTGGCAGCGCCGCTCGTCTGGGACATGCCGAACGAGTACCCGGCGTCCTCGCTCTCGGGCGACGGCGACCGTTTCTTCGCCGAGACGTTGCGCGCCGCGTCGAACGGGCGGATCGAAATCCGCAACCATTTCGACGCCTCGTTCGGCGGCTATCGCTCGAAGGACATGCTGAATTCCGTCGGGTCCGGCGCGGTCGCGGTCGCCGACGCCTATGCCGGCGCGCTCGGCGATGCGGAGCCGATCTTTCTGCTCTCGTCGCTGCCGTTCGTCGCGGTCACGACCGAGCAGTCGCGCCTTCTCGCGGAGAGCGCGCGGGACGCCTACGAGCGCGCCCTGGCCCGGCGGCACCATCAGCGGCTCCTCTATGTCTCGCCCTGGCCGCCGTCCGGCCTCTGGGCGAAGCGGCCGGTCACCGGCATTGCGGCGCTCAAGGATCTGCGGATCCGCGTCTACGACGCGGGCGGCCTGACGGCGTTCAAGGAAGCGGGCGCCCTGCCGGTGCAGATCTCGTTCGCCGACGCGATCCCGCAATTGCGGGCCGGCACGCTCGA